>JBDSWG010000313.1:0-4339 GCA_039926825.1 Ferruginibacter sp. | reverse complement strand
ACATTCCCGCTTTCCCTTTCACATGTACAGGTAAATCTTTTTCAGTCATAACGGATGATGACTTTAAGGAAATGGTTATAAAAGGGATTACTGCCTGCCAGCGTGGAGATGTGTTCCAGGTGGTGCTGAGCCGGCAATTCCAGCAAGCCTTCCATGGTGATGAATTTAATGTGTACCGGGCCCTGAGAAATGTGAATCCCAGCCCATATCTTTTTTATTTTGATTATGGCGATTATCGTTTGATGGGTTCTTCGCCTGAAAGCCAGTTTATTATTAAAGACGGCAAGGCAGTTATACATCCCATTGCGGGTACTTTCCGCCGTACCGGCAATGATATTGAAGATGCAGAGAAGGCCCGGATGCTGGAAGAAGATAAAAAGGAAAATGCTGAACACGTGATGCTGGTAGACCTGGCACGGAATGATTTAAGCCGAGTCTGCGATGAAGTAGAAGTGAGTAGTTTCAAAAAAATACAATTTTATTCCCACGTTATACATATGGTAAGCGAGGTAACGGGTAAGCTTAAACGCGATGTAAAACCTTACGCTGCCCTGGCGAGCAGTTTCCCGGCGGGAACACTGAGCGGTGCCCCAAAAATTAAGGCCATGCAAATTATTCATGCGCTGGAAAAACATCCCCGCGGATTTTATGGCGGCGCCATTGGATATATGGGCCTGAATGGCAATTGTAACCATGCTATTATGATTCGTAGCTTCCTGAGCCGGAATAATAACCTGATCTGCCAGGCCGGTGCCGGCATAACGGTTTCCAGTATTCCGCAAAATGAACTGGCAGAAGTAGAAAACAAATTAGGGGCCCTGCATGCTGCTGTAGAAAGGGCCGCAGCTATTTCTATGGAGAAAAAATAATAATCGTTTAATTGTACAGTTATGAAAATATTGGTTTTTGATAATTACGATTCCTTCACCTACAACCTGGTTCACATGGTGGAGCACATCCTTAAGTTGAAGGTAGATGTGTACCGGAATGATGAAATAGCATTAGAAAAAGTTGAAGCCTATGATAAAATTATTTTATCCCCCGGCCCGGGTATTCCTTCCGAAGCGGGCCTGCTTCTGCCACTCATAAAAGCTTATGGAAAAACAAAACCTATCCTGGGCATTTGCCTGGGGCACCAGGCCATTGCAGAAGCGTATGGCGGTACGATATACAACCTCGAAACTGTTTACCATGGTGTGGCGACGCCGGTTGAGCCGGTAGGGGAGACAAGCAAAATATTTTCCGGCTTGCCCAACCCCTTTATGGCCGGCCGTTACCACAGTTGGATAGTAGATGAGAAAACATTACCTGCAGAATTAGAAATCACGGCCCGCGATGAAAACGGGTATATTATGGGCCTGCAACATAAAACAGATGCCGTCTGTGGCCTGCAGTTTCACCCGGAAAGTGTGCTGACGCCGCAAGGCGAAATGATTATGCGTAACTGGTTGTCAAAATAAGATTATGAAAAAAATTCTTTCTCATTTATTTGAACATAAAACCCTGCCGCGTGGAGAAGCCCGGCAGGTTTTGGAAAATATTTCTGCCGGCCAGTATACCGAAAGCGAGATTGCTTCCTTTATAACGGTGTACCTTATGCGCAGTATTACGTTGGAAGAATTGCGGGGCTTCCGTGATGCCTTGCTTGGCCTGGCAGTTCCCTGTGTTTTGACGGGGGAACTTACTGACATTGTGGGTACCGGTGGAGATGGAAAGAATACTTTTAATATTTCCACACTTAGTTGTTTCATCGTGGCCGGCGCTAGGCAAAAAGTGGCCAAGCACGGCAACTACAGTGCTTCCAGCATTAGTGGCGCAAGTAACGTGATGGAGCATTTGGGTTATTCATTCACCAATGATGCCGGTATTTTACAACGACAACTGGATGATGCCAATATTTGTTTCCTGCATGCGCCACTATTTCACCCCGCATTGAAAAAAGTAAGCGGCATAAGGAAAAACCTGGCGCTGCGTACATTTTTTAATATGCTGGGACCGCTGGTAAACCCCGCCAATCCTGCATTACAGCTCATCGGTGTTTCTTCATTAGAGATAGCCCGAATGTACACGTACCTGTTGCAGGAAGAGCAGAAGAATTACTGTATTGTGCATAGCCTGGATGGTTATGACGAAATTTCGTTAACTTCAGATGTAAAAATTATACGGCCAGGGGGAGAAAAAATCATGTCGGCGCGGGAAATAGGGAAACGAACAGTAGCCCCGGCAGATATTTTTGGTGGCAGTTCGGTTGATGATGCAGCGGCTATCTTTCTCTCTGTTCTTCGTGGCGAAGGCACCTGGGCCCAAAATGCCGTGGTGCTTTCCAATGCTGCCATGGCATTGCATACAAACCCGCTATACCCTAATTTTGAAACCTGTTACCAGCTGGCAGTAAACAGCCTGGAATCCGGCAACGCCTATAAGTGCTTCACAAAAATTGTTGCTTAGGAATGAATATTTTAGAAAAAATAATTATTCAAAAAAGAGAAGAATTAGTCGTACGAAAAATGCTCGTACCATTAGAAGAGATTATGCAAAGTGTGCAAATGAAAAGGAAGAGCATTTCGCTGGCAAAATCTGTTACTGGCAGAAGCACCCCTTTCATTATAGCAGAGTTCAAAAGAAAATCTCCTTCTAAAGGATTTATAAATCAACAGGCAGATGTGACTAAAATAACACCTGCATATGTTGAGGCGGGTGCCAGTGCTTTATCCATACTGACTGACAGGCAATTTTTTGGGGGTTCTACCAAAGATATTTTCCAGGCAAGGAAAAATGAAATTCCCATTCTGCGTAAAGATTTTATCATAGACGAGTACCAGGTGTACGCCAGCAAAGTAATGGGTGCCGATATTATTCTTCTTATTGCTGCGTGCCTCACTCCAAAAGAAGTAAAAGATCTTGCTTCATGTGCGCACCTCCTGGGTATGGAGGTTTTACTGGAGATTCATGAAGAATCTGAACTCGACTATATTTGCAGCGAAATAGATTTCGCCGGCATAAATAACCGTAACCTCAAAACCTTTGAAACAGACATCGATAATTCTATCCGGCTGGCAGAAAAACTGCCGAGGGAAATCATTAAAATTTCTGAAAGTGGTATTGATAATACAGCCGTAGTAAAAAAATTATTTGCTGCCGGTTTCCAGGGATTTTTGATTGGGGAACAATTTATGAAACAACCTGACCCCGGCCTGGCCCTAAAAATTTTCCTGGAAGAATTGAATTAAACATTTACCTATAAATACAACGAATGAATATTAAAGTATGTGGCATTACAACTATGAAACAATTGAATCAATTGGAAGGCCTGGGAGTTGATTTTGCCGGCCTTATTTTTCATAAAAAATCTCCCCGCTATGCCGGTCATACGTTGGCAGCATCAGAAGTAAAAAATGCAGATTTGGATTTAAAAACAGTAGGGGTTTTTGTAAATGAAACCTATGAAGAAATTATGAAAGTAGTGGAAGAATATAAATTAGATGCCGTGCAATTGCATGGGGATGAATCGCCCTACCTCTGTGGTAAACTGGCGGATCAGGTAGAAGTAATTAAAGCGTTTGGCATTGGCGCAGGCCAGGAAGGAAAGATTGATTATATGGTGGCAGAATATGATGAAGCCTGTGATTATTACCTGTTTGATACGAAGAACAACGGGGCCAGCGGCGGCACTGGAGAGAAATTTGACTGGAAGCTTTTGAAAGATGCGCAAGTTGAAAAACCGTTTTTTTTAAGCGGAGGTATTGGGCCGAATGATATTCCACTGTTGCGTGAATTTAAGCATCCCGATTTTTATGGTATTGATATTAACAGCCAGTTTGAAAAATCTCCCGGTATTAAAGACATGGCCCTCCTGCTGGCATTCACCAAATCTTTCCGCCGCAAAGGATAAATTATCACGATGAAAAAAATTAAACTCATGCAGGTGCCGGATAGCCAGGGCTATTATGGTTCCTTTGGCGGCGCTTTTATACCGGAGATGTTGCATCCTAACGTTGCTGAATTACAAAAGGTTTACATTCCGTTCATACAATCACGGAAATTTAAAAAAACTTTTGAAGCGCTTTTAAAAGATTATGCCGGTCGTCCCACGCCCCTCTATTTTGCAGAAAATATGAGCAGGAAATATAAAACTAATATTTACCTGAAGCGGGAAGATCTCTGCCATACCGGCGCTCATAAAATTAATAATGCCATTGGGCAGATTTTGTTGGCAGAACACCTGGGCAAAGAAAAAATAGTTGCAGAAACCGGTGCCGGACAGCATGGCGTAGCCGTGGCAACTGTATGTGCCTTGCGTAGCCTGGAATGCACTGTGTATATGGGTGAAAAAGATATT
>JBDSWG010000312.1:0-4197 GCA_039926825.1 Ferruginibacter sp. | reverse complement strand
ATGTTCATCATTTTGGGAGAGTTGTTTTTATCGCCCATCGGCCTTTCTATGGTAACAAAATTATCGCCGGCAAGAATGGTGGCTATGATGATGGGGATCTGGTTCTTTGCCAGTGCTATTGGTGAATTCCTGGCCGGGAAAATAGGGACGCTGATGAGTGTACCGGCAGACATCCTGGCTAAAAACGACCCGGTGTTATCACTGCCCTATTACGCAGATGTTATTCAGAAAATAGGCATTGCTTCTGTTATCATCGGCTTCCTGCTGATGACCACAGTGCCTTTATTAAAAAGATGGATGGGAAATATAAAGTAGATATTTTACGACCCAATAAATATGTAATTCTACAAATATTTTCCTGCAAAATGATACTTAAATGAAGCCCAGGTAATCATACTTCTTTTGCAAAATTGAAGCATCATTTGCACCGAGCCACTTTCCTAATACAGTGGCATAAACGTTTTTAAAATCCACTTTATGCTTCAGGTCTCCA
This sequence comes from Ferruginibacter sp., assembly GCA_039926825.1. Classification (GTDB taxonomy): domain Bacteria; phylum Bacteroidota; class Bacteroidia; order Chitinophagales; family Chitinophagaceae; genus Ferruginibacter. Next base: position 3,704 of record JBDSWG010000312.1, on the reverse strand, counting down.
TCATTCAGGTCGGCCAGGTCCGGCATGTCATTCAGTATTCCTTTTTGTTTTAAACCACCGCTGATGAAAAACATATTATTGGCCGTACCGTGGTCCGTTCCATTGCTGGCATTCTGTGTTACCCGCCTTCCAAATTCGGAGAAAGTCATCATGAGTACATCATCAAAACGATTGTTCTTTTTCATATCGCCGGTAAAGGCTTTAACCGCATCATTCAGTTCTGTAAATAATCTTTTCTGCTGGTTCTCCTGGTTAACGTGTGTATCAAAACTGCCCAGGGAAACATAATACACCTTGGTATTAATGTCTGATAAAATGAGCGAGGAAATGGTTTTAAGATTTTTTCCAAGTTCCGTATTCGGGTAGGCCTGCCCGGTAGGGTGCAGTTTACTTTGCTGGTAAATATAATCCGCACTGCTCAGCGTTTCACTCATGGTTTTATATAAATAGCCGGCAGTCTCCTCGTGTACCGATTGGCTGGCATTGATATCCTTATAAAATTTTTCATTACTGCTGCTGTACAATCGCCCGGCATCTTTAAACGCAAGGCCCTTCTGGTTTTTTCCTTTCAGTGCCAGGCTTAAGACATCATCTATTTCCAGGGCCTGCGTGGGTTTATCACACCCACTGCATTGGGCATCTAAGTAACGGCCCAGCCAACCGGAATTTACATATTGATTACTGTCACTGGCGCTCTGCCAGATATCCATACTGCGGAAGTGGGAACGATCCGGGTTTGGGTAGCCCACAGAATTCATAATACCCAGGTTGCCTTCATCATACAGCCCGCGGAAGGCTTCCAAAGCAGGGTTTAGCCCGGCATGGTCAGTGAGGCGCAGGGCTTTACCTTTTGTTATACCCAGGCGTGGCCGCTCTTTATAATATATATCATTGCTGATAGGCACTACTGTGTTCAGCCCGTCATTGCCACCACTAAACTGAACGACCACTACCACTTTGTTACCTTGCGGCACCATCATAGGCTTCTCCAAAGCTTTCAAAAATTTGGGCATCATAAAAGCTGCTGTGGCCAGGGAACTTACCTGTAAAAATTCTTTACGCTTAATAACCATAATGTTTATTTTAAAATCAGCAAAGCTGGTATTCAGGGGTACTCATATATTGTATCACAGCAGATTTTATAAAATCTTCGCGACTGCCATCTGCCAGGTAGCGCATCATAACGGCATCGGGTAGACGACTCTCTGCCTGTAGCAATGTGCCCGAAATTTCATTTAAAAGCTTGTCCCGGTGTACCTTTTCAAAAACCTTGTACACCGGTGCCCAGGCAATGTCCGCAGAACCACCCCGCTGGGTATACATCTTATTGCGGTTTAGTTTTACCTGCTGCTCCATTACCTGGCCCATATTCATATCATCATCATTTTTGGGTTTAATGGTCAGGGATTCTTTAGCCGCAAGAACCTGCGGTATCTGCAGGCGAACCATCAGGGTGCTGCTGTCTATCCAGTTTTTTCCACCCGGCCAACCGGCAACATTAGGAGGGTAAAACAAAATCTGCCCCAGTACTTTTTGAAAAAGCAATTGGGCATTATCATTATCCAGTTCCATGGGCAGGAAGCGGCGGATGCCTGCGAGTAATTCGATGGGCGATTTTATTTTTGTACCAATGTATTCCGGATTATAAAACCAATCTGATGTAAATATGGATGTCAGCAGGGATTTAATATCATAATTATCCTTGTAGAAACCCGCTGCCAGGGTTGCAATATGTGCTTCATCTTTTGGCGTCAGGTCTTTTTCATTTACCAGGTAACGGTAAAGCTTACGTGTAATAAATGTTGCAGTACCTTTTTGTTGCAGCAGGATATTAAGGATATCGTCCCCCGTAAAATTTCCTGTTTTACCCATAAATGTTTTAGTACCGCTATCATGGTTAAACTTGCGGAAGACAAATTCTCCCTGCTGGTTATAACTCCAGCCGGTAAAGGCCCGTGCCGCTTCCTTTATATCCGATTCTGTATAATTGCCGCGGCCGATGGTAAATAATTCCATCACCTCCCGGGCAAAATTTTCATTCGGATGTTGTTTTTTATTCTGCTGGTTATTGAGAAATTGCAACATAGATGGGGACTTGCTTACCGCCACCAATAATTCACCAAAATTTCCCAACGCATTTTCCCGGACAGTCTGTAATAATTCCTGCTGAAAATAACTATTTACCACGCGGCAGGCAAAATGGCCATGCCAGAACAGGCCCATTTTTTCCCGCAGCTGTGCTTTACTGTTGATCATATCATCCAGCCAAAGCACATTCAGGTTCTTTAACTCATCCCGCGACTGTGCCCGGCGTTGTTTCTGCATCTGCTTCTTTTGATTATCATCCTTCATGGCAGCCGCATCCATCAAACCTTTATATAGGCCATCTCCCAGTCCACTGGAAACCTGGAATTTTTGAGGCGCTTCAGCCGAAGACTTTAATAATAATTGCCAGAGTTTCGTGGTGGAAATGGAATCCAGGGAGGCAGCATTTTCAGCCATGGGGCCAAAAGCGGCCCGCCAGAGAAGATGTTGATTTTTAAGCCGGTTTGTAACTATCATACAATGATTTTGTGCTAAGGTGTTTTTGACTGTCGCTATTTAATAACGTTTAACGTACCGTTAAATTATTTTTACACGCCACCAATATTCAAATAAGGTATATTTAGATAATGAACGCCCGGGCACTTAAATACCTTTCTCCCATATTACTTTATAGCTGTAGTGCCATTTCGTTTACCCATACGGGGTTTTATACCTGGCTCCCCGTTCTGTATGCCTTTGCTATTGTGCCCTTAGCGGAATTATTTGTTGCCCCTAGCGCAACTAATATGGAAGACGCGGAAGAAGACCTGGCCCGGAAAAATCCATTTTATGATGGGTTTCTCTACATCATTGTGCCCTTACAGGCTGCGGCACTTTTCCTGTTTTTAAATACAATTCAAACACCTGGCCTGGCGGGTTGGGAAACAGCGGGAAGAATAATTTCAATGGGATTACTCTGTGGTACTTTTGGAATAAACGTGGGCCATGAACTGGGCCATCGCTCTAAACAATACGAGCAGGCCATGGCAAAATTTCTCCTGTCCACATCCTTATATATTCACTTTTTTATAGAACATAATAAGGGACACCACCGGCATGTGGCTACGCCGCAGGACCCCAGCAGCGCCAGGTATAACGAACCGGTGTACCTGTTTTATTTTCGCACTATTATCTTCTCTTATATTTCTGCCTGGCAGATAGCTAATGAAGAAACCTGGCGACGTGGCAAACCGGTATTTAGTTTTTATAATCGTATGCTAACGACGCAGGCCTTGCAACTTTTATTACCTGCAGCCATCCTGCTCATATTTGGGCCGTGGGTATTAGCTGCCTTTGTTGCTGCCGCATGCTTTGGCATTTTGTTATTAGAAACAGTAAATTAGATTGAGCATTATGGCTTGCAACGTAAACAAACTGCGCAGGGCAATTATGAAAGGGCGATGCCAATCCATAGCTGGAACAGCAATCATGTAATTGGCAGGGTGATGTTATTTGAGCTAAGCCGCCATAGTGATCATCATTACCTGGCCAGCCGTAAATATCAGGTCTTGCGCCATCATGATGATGCTCCGCAATTACCAACAGGCTACCCCGGCAGCATGATACTATCGCTGGTACCGCCTTTATGGTTTGCCATTATGAACCCGAAAATTAAAGCA
>JBDSWG010000311.1:0-2606 GCA_039926825.1 Ferruginibacter sp. | reverse complement strand
TCTGTTCAGCTGTATATAAATATTAATGATTTACTAAGGGAGAAGAATCCGCGTAAATCAGGTTACGATTTTGTTTCTGTTACCAAAACGATTACCAATGAGAACATGGGCAAGGATAACCGGTTTAATGCCGAAGAAGTTGCCGCACTGAAAGCCCAGCCATTCATTTTAGATGCAACGCCTTTAATCAGCAACCAGTTCCGGGCAAAGGCCAGCGCCGGCACCATTATTCCTTTTAGTACAGATCTATTTTTAGAAGCGATAGACAGTAGTTTTATTGATAACGTACCGACGGATTTTAAATGGCAACCCGGCCAGCAAACCATCCCTATTATTTTTTCGGCAGATTTCCTGGAAATGTATAATGTCTTTGCACCTGCACAGGATTTACCGCAGATTTCTGAGAACACTATCTCCAGTGTTAATATTATTTTGGAATGTTATGGGCCCATGGGCACTTATACCTACAAGGCAAATATTGTGGGTGTCTCAGACCGCATTAATTCTGTACTGGTACCGGAAAGTTTTTTAAAATGGGCCAACACCATGTTTGGTAACGTTAGCAATGCCCCGGCCTCCCGTGTTTTTATAAAAACACTGGATGCGAATAACCCGGATTTGCTAAAATATATTGAAGCCAACCATTATCATATTAATAAAGACAAAACAAAATTCGGACGGGTAAAACAGGTTTTACAACTGGTAGTAAGTGGCCTGGGCGTTTTCGCATTATTAGTTATCCTGTTGGCTATGATGCTCTTTTCTTTTTACCTGCAACTTATTATTGCCAGGAGTAAAGATAACCTTAAACTCCTGATCCAGTTGGGTTATTCGCCAGCCTGGCTGGCAAAAGTCGTAGCCAGAAAATGGATTCCTGTATATGCGGTTATAATAATTTCGGCCCTGGTCATTTGTGTTTTACTTCAATTTTTATTGCAACAAAATCTCGTGACTGTACATGAAGCTTTAAGCCCCTACCCACACCCGTTAGTTTTTGTTTTGTCTGCTTTACTTTTTGCGCTTTGTATTTTCTTCAATTACCGCCTGGTAAAAAAACTATTGGCTTCATTAGGTTAAAAACAAAAAAGTTCCCCGCATTTTACACGGGGAACTAAAAGCTAATTGATTTTTTTCGTGTCCATCAATTCCATCAATTTCATACCTAGCAAACCATTTACACCGCCATCTGTACCATTGCTATTGCCAATGAGAATATCAGGGATAATTTTGATTTTGCCTTTGGCAATTTCTTCTGTCACCTTATAGCGGGTGAAATTATCTTCGCCCATCGCTTTCACCTGTAGTTCATACGCTTCAGCGGTGGACTTACCAATGGCCATAATTTTCTCCGCTTCAGCCAAACCCGTTTTACTGATTTGTTCTGCATCTGCCGAAGCATTTAGCCGGGTTGCTTCTGCCTGCGCACCGGCCCGTGCCTTGGTGGCTTCAGCTTCTGCATTGGCCCGCATTTTTGTTGCAGTTGCTTCTGCATCTACCTGCAATTTTAAACTCAAGGCATCCCCCTCGGCTTTCTTTACAGCGGCATCTGCAGTTCGCTGTGCAATTTCAACACTCTGTTGCGCTTTCACAATCTCTTTTTGCATATCTGCAATAGCGGTTTCTTTCTCCATTCCCTGGCGTTTTTCCTGCGCCATGCGTTGTGTACTGTATGTCTTTTCTTCTTCCTGTGCAATCTTACGATCCGTCAGGGTTTTCATCAAAGACTCAGGTGGCACGATATCTCCGATTAAAGTATCCACGGCATTTACATTGTATTCATCCAGCACTTCCTTCATATTATCTTTTGCAGCCTGTTGCCTTTCTTTACGTGTACTCAGGAAGGCAATAACATCACTGTCCTGCGCAGAGTTCCTGAAGTAGTTACCAATAGTGGGCTCCAGCACCTGGCTCACCAGGTTAGTCATGCTGCCAAACCGGGCAATAACTTTAGGCGCTTCATTTGCCGGGATGTGAATGATCTGCGAAACATCCAGGTTGAAGGGGAAACCATCCTGTGAACGCACGGTTATTGTGCTTAAGTTTTTATCCAGCTGGTGCGATTCACTCCTTGTGTTAGCCCAGTTTAATACAAGATTGGTAGTGGGCACAAGTTCCACTTTCATGATGTATTTATTGAACGGATATTTACCCGGGCCATAAGGTTCCATCCAAACACCCCGCTGTCCTTTGCTCACAATATTTCCATGCCTGAAACCGGCACCGGTCAAATCCTGGCCATCATTACCGATATAGCTAATCACTACGCCAACGTAACCAATAGGTACATCTGTCATGGGCAATTCCTCTATCTGTATAGCCCAGGGATTTATATTATAGCTGCCCGCCAGTACAATAGATGGTTGCAAACCTCTGTTACCATTATTTTTCAGGAAAGTGTCAAAATCCTGGAAATTATTATGCCCTTCAATATAATTACCCGCAATCTGCCCACTCTCAATAGGGTGCCCGTCCAGGCTGGTAACAATGCCGACCATATTTTCATGAATAATAACCATATCCGTTACCGTTATGCTAAAAGCATAGCGATTTATACGATAAGTACCTGCAGTTATATAGGCCGTTTGCCGGCCTTTCTGGCCACCATT
>JBDSWG010000310.1:0-5469 GCA_039926825.1 Ferruginibacter sp. | reverse complement strand
TCGTTGCTTATAGCCAGCATGCGCCGGCGCAATGGTTGTATGGCCGCGGGTGGGACCAGAATGACTGGGCGGTGAAAGAATTTCCTGATAAAAAAATCCTGGACAGTTTATTCCCGGACAGGCCCGTATACCTGAAACGCATAGACGGACATGCGGCACTGGCCAACCAGGCAGCGCTTAACCTTGCGGGGTTTAATGCAGATACCCTCATACTGGGCGGTGCTATAGAAAAAAAAGACAGCCTGCTCACGGGTATTTTAATTGACAATGCCATGGGTTTGGTAGAATATGTGATCCCTGCTATTAATGATACCCTGGCCCGGGAATATTTTACCGCTACCCAGAAGGAATGTTTTTTGGAAGGGCTAACAGGGGTGCAGGACTGTGGAATTTCTGAACATACACTTCAGTTGCTGGAAGAATCACAGAAAGACGGTTCCCTGAAGATGAAAATTTTTGCATTGCTATCAGATAATGAATCGTATTATGATAAATGGGTTATAAGAGGGCCATATACCAACGGGTTAATACATGTTGGCGGTTTTAAAATGTATGCAGATGGCGCCCTGGGTAGCCGCGGGGCTTGCCTGCTGCAGGACTATACAGATAAGCCGGGATGGAAAGGATTTTTGCTCCGGGACAGTGCCTACCTCGCCGCCATCGCAGTAAAGCTGGTGCAATCCGGGTTACAGATGTGCACCCATGCTATTGGAGACAGCAGTAACCGGCTCATGCTGAAAATTTATGCGGATGTGCTCAAGGGAAAAAACGATCGCCGCTGGCGGATTGAACATGCCCAGATGGTGAATGATAGTGACTTCCATTACTTTGCTGATTACAGTATTATTCCATCTGTGCAACCCACACATGCCACCAGTGATATGTATTGGGCTGGGGACAGGCTGGGGCCTGTGCGTATAAAAAATGCTTACGCTTATAAAACGCTTATGAATACCAATGGGTGGATTCCGCTGGGTACAGATTTCCCGGTAGAATATTTAAGCCCGATAAAAACTTTTTATGCCGCGGTTATAAGGAAAGATGCTAACGACTTTCCGGAAAATGGTTTCCAGGCCGAAGAGGCCCTTACCCGGGAGCAAGCCCTGAGAGGCATGACCATCTGGGCGGCACGTGCGGCCTTTGAAGAAAAAGAAAAAGGCAGCCTGGAGAAAGGTAAGGCCGCAGATTTTATAATGACCGACCAGGATATTATGCAGTGCGAGCCCGATAAGATTTTAAAAACAAAGGTGTTGAAGACATTTGTAAATGGCCAGTCTGTGGGGCTGTAGGTTTTTCTTCAATATCAAGCTTTCAAAAAAGCTAATTTTTTTTCCGGACTAAAGTATACCTACAGTTCCTTATTGTGCAAGTTTGCTGTATACTATTATTATATAGTATTATGTATATCTCCTGGCAATTTCTATCTATTCTATTTATTTATTAAAAAAGGTGAAAATACCCTCAATGCCAGGGTTATTTCACTGTGTAAGGAAACCTGCCAAGGCCTCATCTTTACAATACGAAGATTTTAAGTTTGGTTTAAACATATTTCTCTACGGAAACTCTACACCTTAAACAGCCCCGACCGGGGCTGTTTTTAATTAAATACACTATTGACATTGGCCTTTTCTACCAATGACCTAATTTTATAAACAAAATATTTACTGAAAATCAATGCCTTATAAATGGAGGTTGCAAAATGTTTCGAATAACTGAGTTTTGAAATACCACTGCCACTTACCTTTGCAATCCATTTAAAAAAAGTATCGGCGGGGATAGCTGCCGATAGCAAAAAAAAAATACAAATGAGTAAATTACATTTCACTACAAAACATGCGAACGAGGCTACCGTGCAGCGTAATTGGTACGTTGTTGATGGTACTAATCAAACCGTAGGCCGTATGTGTGCAAAAATTGCATCTGTTCTTCGTGGGAAGAACAAAGCCTACTACACCCCACACGTTGATTGCGGGGATTACGTCATCGTTACAAATTGCGATAAAATTGTTTTCACCGGCAATAAGATGGAAGACAAAGTTTATCTCACTTACAGTGGTTACCCCGGTGGCCAGAAAGGTGAAACAGCTAAAAATCTCCTGAAGCGCCGCCCGGAAGTTGTTATTGAGCGTGCTGTAAAAGGGATGCTTCCTAAAAACAGGCTAGGTCGTAAGATGTATAAAAAGCTATTTGTTTACACTGGTACTGAGCATCCTCATGGTGCGCAACAACCTAAAGAACTCAGCTTCACAAAAATTAAATAATTGTTGCCCGGAGAAATTCTGGGTAACCCCAATAAATAATAATGGAAAAGCAAAAAAATGCAGTTGGCCGCCGTAAAGAAGCGGTAACAAGGGTTTTCCTTAATAAAGGAGAAGGTAATATTACCATCAACGGGAAAGATTATAAAACATATTTTCCTTTGGTGTACCTGCAAAACCAGGTTGAAGCACCTCTCAAGGCCATTGAGTCTACAGAGAAATTTAATATTGTAATCAACGCTACCGGCGGTGGTGTAAAAGGACAAGCTGAAGCTGCAAAGCTGGGGATTGCCCGTGCGCTGCTGGAAGTAAGTGCTGATTATCGCCCGGTACTGAAAGCTGCAGGCTTATTAAAAAGAGACCCACGTTCTGTTGAGCGTAAAAAGCCCGGCCGCAAGAAAGCACGCCGTAGCTTCCAGTTCTCAAAAAGATAATTATTCATTTTTGATTATTGATTGCTCCTTTTATGAGTGTAATCTTAGTCAATTGTGGAATAATCAATAATTAATAAACATTAATATAATTTAAATATGGAAAATAATACTTCCTTACAACAGCAACTTCTTGAAGCCGGCGTTCACTTCGGTCACCTGAAGAAAAAATGGAACCCTAAAATGCTTCCATACATTTTTGCTGAGAAGAAAGGCATTCACATCATAGACCTCAACAAAACTGTTGATGGCTTGCAGGAAGCTGCCGCCGCTATGAAAGCTATTGCCCGCAGCGGAAAGAAAATCATGTTCGTAGCTACCAAAAAGCAAGCGAAAGAAATTGTGATGGAAAGCGCTAAAAGGGTAAATATGCCTTTTGTAACAGAACGTTGGCTGGGTGGTATGCTTACAAACTTCAACACGGTACGTAAAAGTGTGAAGAAAATGCAGAGCATAGAAAAAATGCTTGCTGATGGCAGTGCAGAAAGCCTGACTAAAAAAGAGCGCCTGACACTTACTAGAGATAAGGAAAAAATGGAGAAAGTTTTAGGTGGTATTGCGCAAATCAGCCGCGTACCAGCTGCACTTTTCATGGTAGATATTGGTCATGAGCATATTGCCCTGGCAGAAGCCAAGAGGCTGAATGTTTCTACTTTTGGTATGGTAGATACCAATTGCGATCCGAATAAAGTTGATTTTGCAATTCCTTCAAATGATGATGCAACAAAATCAATTGCAATCATCGTGAATTATATTACTGCTGCTATTGCAGAAGGTTTGCAGGAGCGCCAGGCTAATAAGGATGAGGAAGATAATTCAGACAGTGATGACTCAGCCGAAGTAAAAGCCTCCCGTTTTGAAGAAAAGCAAGGTGAAGGTGATGATAAAGGCCGTCGTGCTAGGGGAACGGGACCGGCTAAACGCAGGGTGCCTGGTCCGGGTGCAGGTGGCAGAAGGCCGGCAACAGGTGGCGCAAGATAGTTGCCCACTGTTTTTTCTGCTGTAGCAGTAAAACAAATAACCTGGTGACTGTGATTTAAATTTTTATGAGCCCGGCTCTAAATCTTTATTCATCTTTATTGGCGTCGCACTCTTGTACAGCATCTCTTTATTCAGCATGAATTGAGGAGGATAACCAAGGCAACAAAATGAATCATCTTTGAAATTGTATTCACCGGTGGTGAAGAAAAATTTAAAAACTATGAGCACAACAACTATAACAGCAGCAGATATAAATAAATTGCGCCAGGCAACGGGTGCCGGCATGTTAGATTGCCGTAAAGCCCTTACAGAAAGTAATGGTGATTTTGAATCCGCTATAGACTGGCTGCGCAAGCAAGGCCAGAAAGTAGCTGCTAAAAGAAGTGACCGTGAAGCCAAGGAAGGTGTGGTATTGGCAAAAACTACTGCTGACAATAAAGCAGGAATTGTTTTATGCATCAGTTGCGAAACAGATTTTGTAAGTAAGAATGCGGACTTCGTTGCGTTTGCACAATCTATTGCAGATGCCGGCATCGAAAAAAATGTAAAATCAGCAGAAGAGTTAAATAACGTTGAGATCAATGGTGCGAAAGTATCAGATATGATCAACGATAAGCTGGCTTCTATAGGCGAAAAAATTGCCGTTTCTAAATTTGAAAGAGTAGAAGCGCCTTACGTTGCCAGTTACATTCATGGTGCAAACCGTATGGGTGTGTTGGTAGGCCTTTCTGAAGATGCCCCCGAAGCAGGTAAAGACGTGGCTATGCAGATTGCAGCTATGAATCCACTGGCAGTAGATGAAAATTCTATTCCTGCGGAAACCATCGAGCGGGAAAAAGCAATTGCTATAGATGTCGTAAAAGCAGAAGGTAAACCGGCAGAAATGGCAGAAAAAATTGCCTTGGGTAAACTGAATAAATTTTTCAAAGACAATACACTGATGGCCCAGGCTTTTGTAAAAGATGGCAACAAGTCAGTAGGTGATTATCTTAAAACCGTAAGTCCCGAATTAAAAGTGACGGAGTTTAAGAGAGTTGCTTTAGGATAAACAATATTAAAACCCGGTATTTCGCCGGGTTTTTTTTATGTGATTTTTGAGCCTCATTAGGCAGCAGCGCTACACGATAAAAATATATCTTCGCACCATATTCTTTAACCTGGCAAAGATTTTTTAAAAGATTAATATACATAAATATGCTTCCAAGGTACAAACGAATTTTGCTGAAACTTTCCGGTGAGTCTTTAATGGGTGATAAAAATTTTGGCCTGGACAGCGCTGTTATTGCACAGTATGCGCAAGACATAAAACAGGTAACTGAAATGGGTGTGCAGGTAGCTCTTGTAATAGGCGGTGGGAATATCTACCGGGGTATGAATGAAGCCGAAACGGGCATAGAACGGGCACAGGGAGATTATATGGGTATGCTGGCAACTGTAATTAATGGCATGGCTGTGCAAAGTGGCCTGGAAAAAGCTGGCGTTTATACCCGCCTGCAAAGCGCCATTAAAATGGAGCAAATTGCCGAACCTTACATCCGTCGCCGGGCCATGCGCCACCTGGAAAAAGGCCGCGTAGTTATTTTTGGCGCCGGTACCGGGAACCCTTATTTTACCACAGATACAGCCGGTTCTCTACGGGCTATAGAAATTAAAGCAGATGTTATTTTAAAAGGTACACGTGTAGATGGCATCTATTCTGCAGATCCGGAAAAAGACCCTACGGCTACCCGTTATGGTAAAATATCTTTCGCGGAATGTATTTCCAAAAACCTGAAAGTGATGGATATGACGGCTTTCAC
>JBDSWG010000309.1:0-5414 GCA_039926825.1 Ferruginibacter sp. | reverse complement strand
ACAGGCTGTGTTTGATCAGCATATTCTATTTTGCCTTCACTCTGCAATACGGCACCGGCTATTACCTGCAGGAGGGTAGATTTCCCGGAACCGTTTGCGCCCGTAATGGCATAATGAGCCGGGCTTTTAAAGCTATAGTTTATGTGGCGGAAAATCCATTCCCGGTTATAGCGTTTACCCGTATTGGTAAGTATGATATCCATTCCGGAAAATAACGTTATTCTTCGTCGGCACTATTTTTACCGAAGCGCTTGATAATGCCCCTGCCGCTGTCGCGGATAAAGGTGAGAATTTCATCTCTTTCGTCGGAAGCTTTTATTTCTTCTTCTATAAAATTGAGGGCCTGCGAGGTGTTCAGGTTTTTATTATAAATGATGCGGTATATATCGAGGATGTGATTTATCCTGTCCAGCGAAAAACCTTTACGTTTTAACCCGATAGAATTTACACCCGCATAACTCAAAGGTGTACGCCCGGCTTTTATATACGGTGGCACATCTTTACTTACCAGGGAACCGCCACTTACAAAAGCATGCTGGCCGATGTGCACAAATTGGTGTATGGCACACATGCCGGCCAGGATGGAATTATCTCCTAAAATAACGTGCCCCGCCATCTGCGTGTTATTGCTCATGATGCAATTATTGCCTACAATACAATCATGGGCTATGTGGCTGTATGCCATGATGAGGCAATTGTCACCTACTTTAGTAGTCCACCGGTCTTTACTTCCACGATTGATGGTCACCATTTCCCTGATGGTGGTATTATCACCGATTACAACAGTAGTATCTTCCCCTTCAAATTTTAAATCCTGGGGTATGGCAGCAATTACTGCACCCGGGAAAATGCGGCAGTTTTTACCAATGCGTGCACCTTCCATAATCGTAACATTACTTCCAATCCAGGTGCCTTCACCCACTTCTACATTCTGGTGTATTACGGTAAAAGGATCCACCTTAACGTTTGTTGCCAGCTTTGCATTTGGATGAATATACGTGTGCGGGTGAATCATAAACAGGGTTAAAAAATAATTCGATTTATCTTTTTACAAGTTGGGCAGTAAACTCTCCTTCAGTGCAGAGCTTATTCCCTACGTAAACGTTGCCACGCATGGCACAAATGCCGCGGCGTATAGGTTCCATCAATTCCATTTTCAAAATCATGGTATCTCCAGGAACCACTTTTTGCTTAAATTTACATTTATCCACTTTGATAAAATACGTGTCATACTCGCCATCAGGCATAGCATTTATGGCCAGGATGCCGCCTGTCTGTGCGAGGGCCTCTACTTGTAATACGCCCGGCATTACTGGGTTTCCGGGAAAATGACCCTGGAAAAAATATTCATTGAAGGTTACATTTTTAATGCCCACAATTTGCGTATCAGTAAGTTCTATTATTTTATCCACCAGTAAAAAAGGAAAACGGTGCGGCAGCGTTTTTTCTATCTGCTGCAGGTTATAGATAGGTTCCCGGCTGGGATCGTAAACCGGAATATCTTTGGTGTGTTTATTTTTTTTGATATACTGCTTTATTTTTTTTGCAAATTCCACATTACTGCTATGCCCGGGCCGGTTGGCAATAATGTGGGCCTTAATGGGATAGCCAATAAGCGCCAGGTCGCCGATAACATCCAGGAGTTTATGACGAGCCGGTTCATTGGGAAAACGTAGCTCCAGGTTATTTAAATAACCTTCACTTTTAATTTCCACCTTCGTTCTGCCAAAGGCTTTGGCGAGCCGTTTCATTTCTTCTTCCGTCACGGGTTTATCTACCACCACAATAGCATTATTTATATCACCGCCTTTTATCAGGTTATTTTCTATAAGCGTTTCAAGTTCATGCAGAAAACAGAAAGTGCGGCAGGGAGCTATTTCGGCCGCAAATTGTTTCATGTTTTTAAGAGAAGCGTGTTGGGTACCCAGTACCGGGCTGTTGAAATCTATCAGAGTTGTGATTTCATAATTTGTGGCCGGCAGGGCAGTCATTTCTACCCGCTTTTTTTCATCATAAAAAGTGATGTTGGTGTCAATAGTATACCAGGCTTTGGCCGCATCCTGTTCTACTACCCCGGTTTTGTTTATTATGTCCACAAAGGGCTGACTGCTGCCGTCTATAATGGGAATTTCCGGGCCGTTTATTTCTATCAGGCAATTATCTACACCTGTACCTACCAGCGCTGCCAGTACGTGTTCTACTGTGCTGATTTTTACATCACCCTGTTCCAGGGTAGTGCCCCGCGAAGTGTCAGTAACCAGGTCACAATCTGCTTTAAGAGTAGGTGTACCGGCCAGGTCTGTCCGGAGAAAATGAAACCCATAGCCCGGGTTAGCGGGTTTCAGGCACATGTCCACACGAATGCCGGTATGTAATCCGGTTCCTGAAATTTTTATAGATGAACTGAGTGTATGCTGTTTGTCCGGGTTAAAATTTTTATCCATACCTAAAAAGAAAATTTGCGCAAAGATATTTACTTTTTCCCAGCAGAGGCGGTGCCTATTCCCGGCCTTCCATTAGTTTGCTTACGAGGCTTTCCAACGCTTTTATTCTTTTTTCCAGCTCGGGTAAATTTCGCAAGACCGCCTGGCTGCGCAGTGCAGCAGTGTAATCGAATGCTGGAGAGCCGGTTACAGCAGTATTCGGGATTTTGATAGATTTGCTTACGCCACTTTGCCCATTTATTTTACTACCATCGGCAATATGTATATGGCCAACGATGCCCGCCTGGCCGCCAATCATTACATTTTTACCAATTTTGGTACTCCCACTTATTCCGGTTTGTGCGGCCACAACGGAATTGCTCCCTATTTCTACATTATGCGCTATTTGTAACAGGTTGTCTAGTTTGGCTCCGGAGCGAATGATGGTGCTGCCGATCGTTGCCCTGTCGATAGCTGCATTGGCGCCAATTTCTACATTGTCTTCTATTACCACGTTACCAATCTGGGGCACTTTGCGATACTGGCCATCTGCCTGGGGAGCAAAACCAAATCCATCGCTTCCGATGACTGTGCCAGCATGAATCACCACATTTTCACCAATGATGCAATCATTATAAATTTTTACACCCGCATGTATAATACTATTATTGCCAATTTGTACATTATCGCCGATATAAGCATTGGGAAAAATCTTGGCCCCGTCGCCCAGTATGGTTTTATTGCCGATGTAGGCGAAAGCGCCTATATAAATATTTTCACCCAGGCTTGCTGTGGCATCTATATAGACAGGCTGCTGTATCCCATTTAATTGTTGTGTTTGTAGCTTCTGGTAAGTTTCCAGTAAGGTTGCGAAAGCACTGTATGCATCTTTAACCCGAATGAGTGTGGCGGCTACTGGTTTCTTCAGCACATAAGTTTCATTCAGGATGATGACAGATGCTTTAGTGCTGTATAAAAATTCTTCGTATTTAGGATTTGCAAAAAAACTTAACTGGCCCGAGGCAGCTTCTTCTATTTTTCCAAAAGAATTAACTGCACAGCCAGTGTCTCCTTCAATTTTTCCATCTAAGATTGCTGCTATCTGCGTTGCGGTAAATTGCATGCTGTACGTTATAAAGTCATCTGATAAAACAAATGTAATATTTTTCAACCTTGCCCCTTAGGTTTTCATTTATGAGGGCATGGTCCACTTCTGAAATATCTTTCACACTGCCATCTTTAAACAATATCTGGATGTGCTCATTTTCAAAATTGTACGTACTGCTGCTGGCAAGCCCGGTAAATACAAGCCAGGAGGCTTCTTCAGCTGATAAATTTAATTTACCGGAGGCCGTCTCCAGCATTTTTTGCAGTAGGCCTTCTTTCACGGGTTCATTAAAATATTTTACTTTAAGCAGATTACGGTTGATGATGCCCAGGCAGAGGTAAGATAAAACCCTGTCCGGGTGCGAAGCCCAGAGTTTAATCGCCATCATTACATCTACATCATCTATACTGCAGAATTGCTCCAGCGTTACATTGCTTAAAGGTTCATTTATAAAACTATTGAGTGGTCCGGGGCAACTTGCACTCACCAGCCTGGCTCTTTTTATAATGCGCTTCAGCATCTGCTCCGCACTCAGTACAGTTTTGTGTAAATATACCTGCCAGTACATGAGCCGGCGGGAAATGAGAAATTTTTCAATGCTATAAATGCCTTTTTCTTCCGCCATCAACACACCATTATGCACGGTGAGCATTTTTAAAATGCGGTCATAAGCAATCACGCCTTCATTTACCCCTGTAAAAAAACTATCGCGGGTGAGGTAATCCATACGATCTACATCTAACTGGCCGCTCACCAGTTGGTGCAGGAAATTTTTATGATAATCCCCTTTAAAAATATCTATAGCCATTTGCAGTTTACCATTATACTGCCGGTTCAGCTCTTCAATTATGAGTAAGGATAATTTCTCATGCGCCAGGCCTTCGGCTAATGTATGTTCCAGGGCATGAGAGTAAGGCCCGTGGCCAATGTCGTGAAGGAGAATGGCAATTTTTGCAGCCTGCTGTTCTTCTTTGGTAATGTCAACTCCTTTGGCACAAAGTTCCTGCAGCGCAGAGCGCATGAGGTGGTATGCGCCCAGGGAATGATGCAGGCGTGTATGCACGGCGCCGGGATATACCAGGCACGCCATGGCCATCTGGTTTATCCGCCGCAGGCGCTGATAAAATGGATGAGCTATAATTTCATTTATTAACTCATCATCTATACTTATAAACCCGTAAACAGGGTCATTGATTATTTTATGAAACGTCATAGAAGAAACAGGTGTCGTAAAGCTAAGCGGTTTATTTTACGGGGCATGCTTTATGTTAAAAGAATTACAAAGTGGCACAAAGCTACTGACCATACCCGTAAAAAATTACATTTGTAACATCACACCTTTTCAGATTCTGCATTTCACCAGTAAATAAAACTTAGTATGAGCATTACAAAAATCCTTTGGGTAGACGACGAAATAGATAGCCTCACTTCGCAGATTATGTTCCTGGAGAATAAAGGATATACTGTAGATACAAAAACCAACGGCTTCGATGCAGTAGAATTTGTAAAAGATAATATTGTAGATGTGGTGCTGCTGGATGAAACCATGCCCGGCATGACGGGCCTGCAGACCCTGCAGCAAATTAAAGAAGTAAACAGTATGGTACCTGTGGTACTCATTACAAAAAATGAAGCGGAAAATATTATGGATGATGCCATTGGCAGCCAGATAAGCGATTATCTTATTAAGCCTGTAAACCCAAACCAGGTATGGCTTAGCTTGAAAAAACTTATTGATAATAAACGCCTCGTGGCCGAGAAAACAACGTCTGCTTACCAGCAGGAATTCCGCAGTTTATTTATGGCGCTGAATGATAACCCGGACTATACTGAATGGATGAACCTCTACAAAAAATTAGTGTATTGGGAACTGGAAATGAAGA
>JBDSWG010000308.1:0-13363 GCA_039926825.1 Ferruginibacter sp. | reverse complement strand
GCATTTACCAATAAAAAATATAAGAACAAAGGGGATGATGTACCCACGGGCTGCATGGGTTTTTTTGAATGTATAAATAACCAGGCTGCTGCAGACCTGCTATTGGATAATGCAAAGCACTGGCTACTATCTAAAGGAATGGAAGCAATGGATGGCCCGGTAAATTTTGGAGAAAGAGATCGCTGGTGGGGGTTGGTAACAAAAGGTTTTCATGAACCTTTGTACTGTATGAATTATAACCCGCCGTACTACCAGGAGTTATTGGAGCATTATGGTTTCCGGCTTTTTTACAACCAGTTTTGTTTTGGAATGCATCCAAAAGCGCCGTTTGGAGATAAAATATGGCAACGCTATAACCAGTTAAAGCTGGACCCAAAAATTTCCGGCAGCCATTTGCATAAAAATAACCTGGAAAAATTTGCCCGTGATTTTACAACAGTTTACAACAAAGCCTGGGCGGGCCATGGCGGGTTAAAGTCCCTCACCATCGCCCAGGTGATGATCATGTTCCGCAAAATGAAACCGGTTATGGATGAAAAAATAATCTGGTTTGCTTATTATGATAATGAACCCATTGGCATTTTTGTAAACCTGCCGGATTTAAATCAATGGTTTAAACACCTCAATGGAAAATTTGGTCTCTTGCAAAAATTAAAATTTCTTTGGTTGCAGAAATTTAAACCTAATAAAAAATTTACAGGTTTGGTATTCGGAATTGTTCCGGAATGGCAGGGCAAAGGTGTTGATGCTTTTATGGTAGGGTATGCGGGTCAATATGTGCAAACGGATGCCAGCCCATACATTGAATATGAAATGCAATGGATTGGCGACTTTAATCCAAAAATGATAAACGTGGCAAAAGGTCTTGGGGAAGTTAGCATCAGCCGCAACCTCGTTACCTACAGGTACTTATTTGATCGTACAAAAGAATTTCATCGCCACCCGATTCTAAATTGATTTTTGTTTCAAAAATTTTAGCCTTTAGTTTTGCCAAATCCGCAGTAAATTAGGGGACACACTCGAGGATATGGAAAAATTTGTAGTTTCAGCACGAAAATACCGGCCGCAGAATTTTAGCACTGTTGTGGGACAGGAACATATTACCACGACATTGAAAAATGCCATACTGCATAATCATTTAGCGCATGCTTTTTTATTTTGTGGCCCACGCGGCGTGGGTAAAACAACCTGTGCCCGCATATTGGCAAAAACAATTAACTGCGAAAACAGAACGGAGGAGGGTGAAGCCTGCAACACCTGTAACAGTTGTATTTCTTTTGACAACGGCAATTCATTCAACATTCATGAACTGGATGCTGCGAGTAATAACAGCGTAGATGATATCCGCAACCTGGTAGACCAGGTACGCTTTGCACCGCAGGCAGGAGAATACAAAGTATATATTGTGGATGAGGTTCATATGCTGAGTGCCTCCGCCTTCAACGCATTTCTGAAAACGCTGGAGGAGCCACCACCTTATGCTATTTTTATTTTGGCCACCACAGAAAAACATAAAATATTACCAACGATACTAAGCCGCTGCCAGATATTTGATTTTAAGCGTATAACCATTACCGATACCGTAGATCACCTCCGGGAAATCTGTGATAAAGAAAAATTAAAAGCAGAAAAAGCAGCCCTACATCTCATTGCTCAAAAGAGTGAAGGATGCCTTCGGGATTCGTTAAGTATCCTGGATAAAATTGCAAGCTTTACAGAAGGGAACATAACATATTCTAATACACTTGAGCATCTTAATGTACTGGATGAAGATTATTATTTCCGCCTGTTGAAAAATATGCAGGAGCAGAAGCTGGCTGAGGCTTTGATCTTATTTGATGATATCAACCAGAAAGGTTTTGAAGGCGACATGCTGCTGGATGGTTTAGCAGAATTCATTCGCAACCTTATGGTGAGTAAAGATTCCCGGGCAGTCGTATTATTGCAGGTTTCGGATGATTTTCGTCCCCGTTACCTGGAGGCAGCACAGGATCTGAATATTGGTTGGATGGTTGCTGCCCTCAACATATTAAGCGAGGCTACAACCGGATACAAGAGTACGCGGAATAAAAAATTATTCATAGAATTATTGCTCATAAAACTCACGTACCTGCAACAAGCGGTAGAAATGGTAGAAGGCAATAACAAGGGCAAAACTTTAGTGGAAAAAAAAGCCGTAAGTTTTAAATATTTGTCCCCGGTTAAAATGGCCAAGGCTGCTCCTACTGCAGGACCGGCACTTCCTGCAGACGGTGCTATTGTTTTCCAGGAAAAAGTAAAAGAAAAAAAACCTGCGGATAAAATAGTAGAACCTCTTGTTCCACCAGCAGCTGCACCATCTTCTTTAAAATCCTTAGAGCGTATCCGTGCAAAAATTTCAGCAGAGAATGGTTTATCCCCGGAGGCGATAAAAATTACGGATGCAGCCCTAAATGATGCCTGGAAAAGTTTCATTATTAAATTAGAAAAGGGTAAAAATAAACCTGCGATCACTGTCTTCAAAAACATTTCCCGAGTCGTCAATCATGAAGCTGACTTTACAATTATTACATCATCTAATATTGAGCAAAGATTTATTGAAGCCGAAAAAACTGCACTTACAGAACATTTACAGGAGGTGTTTAACAATCGTCAGCTTACTTACCAGGTTGTAGTAAAAGAACGGCCAATAGATATAAATGAAGCCGGGAAGCCTGTTGGCAGGCGTGAGCAATACAGGTTGCTGGCGGAAAAATACCCGTTGATTGCCGTTTTGAAAGAAAAATTAAAGCTCGAACTGGATTATTAAGATACAGTTCCCTTGATTTGAACTTCCTGTGTCCTGTTTTTACATTAATTTCGAGACTCATTTACAAATTATTTTTTTTATGGCAGAAGTGATTCGCATGCCACGATTGAGTGATACAATGGCCGAAGGTGTTATTGTTGCATGGAATAAAAAAGTTGGTGATAAAATTAAGCCGGGTGATGTACTGGCGGAAGTGGAAACGGATAAGGCCACCATGGAACTGGAAAGTTACAATGAAGGTACATTGCTTTATATTGGTGTGGATGCCGGCAAGGCTGTAAAGGTAGATGGCGTTTTGGCCGTAGTGGGTAAAGAAGGTGAAGATTACAAAACTGCCCTGGAAGCCGAACCAGGCACTGAAAGCAACGACACGCCAGCAGAGCCTGCAAAAGAAACTTCCAAACCGGAAAGCGAAGTTGCCCCAAAAGAAAATAAACCTTCAGGTGCAAAAGTTACGCTGCCTGCAGGTGCAAAAGAAATCAGGATGCCCTTGCTGAGTGATACAATGACGGAAGGCAAAATTGTAGCCTGGCATAAAAAAGTTGGGGATGAAGTAAAAGCAGATGATGTACTTGCAGATGTGGAAACGGATAAAGCTACGATGGAAGTAGTGGGTTACGAAGAGGGCACCTTATTGCACATTGGTGTGGAAGCTGGTGATGCCGCTAAAATAAATCAATTAATTGCCATCGTGGGCAAAGCAGGTACAGATATTAAAGACTACGTAAGTGCAGAAGCCAGCGGTGCTAACGCGGGCGCTGATGCAGGGGAAGTAAAAAATGAAAAGCCCGTAGCATCAGAAAAGCCACAGGCTACAGAAAATAACAATGAACCAGCGCCGGCAGTAACAAGTGAAGGCGGCAGAATAAAGGCATCTCCCTTAGCCCGTAAAATGGCGGAAGACAAAGGAGTGGATATTAAAAATATAAAAGGTACAGGCGATAATGGAAGGGTGGTGAAAAAAGATATTGATGCTTATCAACCCGCCGAGGCTTCAGAAAGAGCTGCCGAAAGCAAGCAACAGGTTCCTGTTTTTGCTCCTGTAAACGGTGAAGAAGGCCATACTGATGTGCCGCTTACCCAAATGCGTAAAACCATTGCCCGCCGGTTAGGGGAAAGTAAATTCCAGGCTCCACATTTTTACCTGACGATGGAAGTAAACATGGATAATGCCATGGCTGCCCGTACAGCGATGAATGAAGTGAGCCCGGTTAAAATTTCTTTCAATGACATGATCATTAAAGCGGCTGCCCTGGCCTTGCGGCTTCACCCGGATGTAAACAGCAGTTGGATGGGAGATTTCATCCGCCAGAATCATCACATCCATATTGGTTCTGCAGTCGCTATGCCGGAAGGATTGATTGTTCCTGTGATACGTTTTGCAGATCAGAAAACTTTATCCCAGATTGCTGCAGATGCAAAATCTTTGTATGCTAAAGCAAAAGATAAAAAATTACAGCCAAACGAATTCAGTGGTAACACTTTTACTATTTCTAACCTGGGAATGATGGATATAGAAGAATTTACCGCTATTATTAATCCACCGGATAGCTGCATATTAGCCGTTGGCAAAATAAAAGAAACCGTGGTTTCTAATAACGGAACATTCACTGTTACACATGTAATGAAACTTACTATGAGTTGCGATCATCGTGCGGTAGATGGTGCCGTAGGTGCTGCATTTCTCCAGACATTGAAGATATTTATAGAAAACCCGGTAACTATGCTTGTGTAGGATAAGGGCTTCCGGCAGGCAATTAATTTGTTTTTACATATTCTAATCCGCCTGCGTGTCGCCTGGCTCTTAAATATGCAGAGAACAGTTGTATTATAACGGTTACACATGAGCGAAGAACCCATAATATTTTTTGATGGCGTTTGTAATCTCTGCAACCAGGCGGTTCAGGTCGTGATAAAAAATGATCCTAAAAAAAACTTTCATTTTGCGCCGCTGCAGGGGAAAAAAGGAACTGCTTTACTACAAGATCCCCGGCTGAAAGAGGGTCTTCCTGATTCTTTTATCCTGCGTAAGAACGGGCAATTATTTTTCCGCTCCCGGGCAGCTTTAGAAACTGCACGGTATCTTAAGTTCCCTTTCCCCCTGCTCTATGGCTTTATTATTGTACCCCCATTCATTAGGGATGCTGTTTACAACTGGATTGCACGAAACCGCTATCGCTGGTTCGGAAAAAAAAATGAATGTATGGTCCCCTCCCCGGAATTAAAGAAAAGATTTTACGATTAAAAAAAATGTCATGAAAAAAACTTTGGTGCTTGGCGCTTCGGCCAATCCTTCCCGGTATAGCAATATGGCTATTAATAAATTAAAATCGCACGGACACAATGTCGTGGCCATCGGCAGGCGGGAAGGAGAAGTGGCCGGTATTCCCATCCTGAAAGAAATGAATATGCAGGATGATATTGATACTGTTACATTATACATGAATGCGCAAAACCAGGCAGCGTACGAAGAATATATACTTTCACTTCATCCCAGAAGAATCATATTTAATCCTGGCGCAGAAAACGATTCCCTGGAAAAAGCTGCCGGCGCACAAGGCATTGAAACGTTACATGCCTGCACTTTAGTAATGCTGGGCACAGGCCAGTATTAGAAAAATTACTATTCTTTTCGAGTACTTTTCTCATTTTTCTTAAAATTTTTTTGAAGGCAATACTAAGCGAAATATAATTGCGTTTAAGGTAAGAGTTATCCAATATTCTCATTTAAAAAACCAATTACCATGAAATCGCATTGTAAAACTATGCTTGCCCTGCTGCTTTGCCTAACGACAGCTGCAACCTACGCCCAGGCAGATGCCCGGCCAAAAATCTTTCAAAATTTTCCTGAAACAATGGACGTTTCAGCTTCAACTTTTCAAAACCTATTTTCTACACAGGATGGAGATGATGTAAGTTTAAATCTTGCAGGTACATTCAATTTTCCCGGAAAAGTTATCAGTAACTCAGTAAAATACAGCAACCTTCAAACGATTGTAATTATTTCCCCGCAATTTAATAATGCCATTTTCAATATTTCTAAAATCACAAATGCTGATAATACAATTTCTTATGAAGGCCGTATTATTAATGAAAGAGCCTTTGATGGTTATGAATTAAAACAAAATGCTGACGGGACTTATACCATGAAAAAATTTGAAATGGGTAAAGTATTGCAACCCTGCAATTTCTAAATCCAGCTAATACAAATCCAATCAACCTAACAATTAAAGCAACCCTACCGGTGCTTTAGAAAAAACCAATAACATGAAACAATTTACTTTCATTTTACTTCTCTGTCTTTCCTTATGCACAGCCGGCAATGTAACAGCTCAACCTGCCTTAAACAGTTTACCATCCGCTACGGCAACCATTTACCTGGACTTTAATGGACAGGTGGTGAATTCGGGGTATTGGAATAGTGGACAAACTTTAAACTGCGCACCAAGTGGTATGTCTGATGCACAGGTAACAGAAGTCTTTAAAAGAGTTTCTGAAGATTACCGCCCTTTCAATGTAAACATTACAACTGATGAAACAAAGTTTCTTGCAGCACCGCTGAACAGGAGAACCCGCGTTATCATTACTCCTACAAGTGCCTGGAGGCCAGGTGTTGGGGGAATTTCCTATGTAGGTTCCTTTACATGGAATGATGATACACCAGCTTTTGTATTTTGCGACAGGTTGGGACCAAACAATTCCAAATATGTAGCAGAATGTTGCACGCATGAAAGTGGCCACACCGTTGGCTTATCTCACCAGTCCACATACGACGCTAATTGTAACTTAGTAGATTCTTATAATTTGGGATCAGGAAGTGGCGAAATAGCTTTTGCCCCGGTTATGGGTAACAGTTACTATCGTAACATGACAGGCTGGAGCAATGGCCCTACACAATACGGCTGCACCAATACGCAGGATAACCTAACCATTATTACATCGCAAAACGGCTTTACATATCGTACAGATGATTTTACAGAAATGCTTGGAACAAGCACAACGGCTTTACCAAATAACTCTTTTATTCAAACCGGTATCATATCCACTTTTTCTGATAAAGACGCATTTAAATTTTCGATGGGGTATAATGGAAGTTTTCACTTTGATGCAATGCCTTCATCTATTGGCGCTAATAATGAAGGTGCAAACCTGGATATTCTTGTAGAACTTCATAATAGTTCCACAGCGCTTATACGTACCTATAATCCTACTAACTCGCTAGGTGTATCATTTGATACGACATTAAATGCTGGCACATACTATTTCGTAATAACCGGAACGGGCAATGCAAACGTAGGCCAGTACAGCAGCCTGGGCTCATATACCATCACTGGGGTTTCAGGTGCTGTACCCATTCATGATATAACACTGAACGGTACGACAGACAGGGAAAAACATAAACTGAGCTGGAGCATTATTGCTGACGAACCTATTACAAAACAAATAGTAGAAGTATCTGCTGATGGTATAAACTTTCGCCCGCTGTATGATGCAGCTGCCACCGGGAAAAACTTTTCATATAAGCCGTTGCTATCCGGAAATATATTTTACCGCCTGAAAGTAACATCCATCATTGGAGAAACAGCTTTTTCGAATGTTGTTGTACTCAAAGCCACGGCATCTTCATCAGATACATATTATGTAACTACACAGGTGACTAGCCAGGTTTCTGTAAATGCTTCAGGCAATTTCAAATATCGCCTGCTGGATGTAAATGGTAAAATGCTCGCTACCGGAAATGGTTTTGCAGGTATGAATAAAATAGACATCTCAGGAAAAGCTTCCGGTTTGTACCTATTACAACTTATCAACGATACCCAAATAAAAACAGAACGAATTATAAAACAGTAAGGTAGATTCATGTGTAAGTTAGGGGTCAGCGTTAGGGGCTGACCCCTTTTTTTATTTATACACTTATGCACAATTCCAGGAATTCTTTCAGTTTTCATTTTTCCAGCTTCAAACATTTATCAGTAATTTTAGAAAACACTGCTTATGTTATGGAGAAAATTCAATGGTGATAAACTGGACCTTCCCATCCGGGATGCCGTAGAACAAGCTATTAAAAGAGAAACTGCTGCCGGTTTTAAACTTAAAGTTTGCATCGGTACAGACAGCCAGGTGAAAGGCAAAGAAACTGAATTTGCTACAGTCATTGTTATCTTAAGGGAGGGCCACGGAGGCTTCATGTTTATTCACAACGATAAAACTTTTTACACTTACAGTATAAAAGAACGTATGCTGGTAGAAGTGGCAAAAAGCATTGAAATCGCTTATGAACTCTGCAGCTTGTTTACACAATATGATATAGATATGGAAGTGCATGCAGACATTAATACCAACCCAGGCTTTAAAAGTAATGAAGCCCTGCGGGAAGCCATGGGCTACATCTTAGGCATGGGGTTCGCTTTCAAAGCAAAGCCAGAAGCATTTGCCAGCAGCAGTTGTGCTAATAAAGTTGTGAATTAATTTCGCTGTAATACTTCATCTGTTTTTTCCTGCAGGAAACCCAGGAGTTTATCTTTGCCGGTTTTCTTGGCCGCACTGGTTACAAAATGCGCTGGTAAAAACTGCCAGTCTTCTTTCATAGACTGAAGAAAAGACTTTACATTTTTACTCACTAACTTTTGTGTCTCTTTATCTGACTTGGTAAAAACCAGGCTCACAGGCACCTGCCATAATTTTAATTTCAAAAGAAATTCCAAATCAATTTTCTGGGGCTCATGACGGCTGTCTATCAGCACAAAAACCATAGACAGGTTTTCTCTTTTGCGTAAATAATTTTCAATCATCTGCTCCCAGCGGCGGCGGGCAGTCTGGCTTACTTTTGCAAATCCGTATCCCGGTAAATCTACGAGGTACCAATGTTGAGATGAAGGTGCTTTCTGTCCTTCTTCAGTGAAGGGAACAGATATTATTTCAAAATGATTAATGAGTTGAGTTTTCCCTGGCGAGCCGGATGTTTTAGCCAGCTTCTCATTATTACACAGCATATTGATAAGTGATGATTTGCCCACATTACTGCGCCCGATAAACGCAAATTCCGGTTTATCCGGAACAGGACATTTAGTATAATCCGGACTGGAAATAATATACGTTGCCTTTTTTATATGCATGAAGTAATTTATATACAGGCAAATTTAACTTTTATAAAACTAGTATATACAGCAGAAGCCGGAGAGCCCCATTCAAAGCACTTATATTTGCATCTTTCTCATGGCAAAATACCAACACGACATCGTGGTTCCATATTCTGATTCTCTTCTCAGTAAAAAAGAGCAGGTGGCCGGTATGTTTAATGATATTGCCTACCGTTATGATTTTCTAAACCGTTTCCTGAGCGCAGGCATAGATGTTACCTGGAGAAAAAAAGCGTTGCATCAGCTGGAAACCTTGTCTCCTTCCCGAATATTGGATGTGGCAACGGGTACAGGAGATGTGGCCATAATGGCGTTGAAAAAATTTCCGGAAGCCCACATTACCGGCATTGATATAAGCCAGGGAATGCTGGAGCTGGGAAGGAAAAAAGTATCTCAGGCTGGTTTTCAAAATTCTATAGATCTGTTAAATGAGGATATAGAAGCAATAAATTTTAAAAACGATTCGTTTGACGCAGTAACAGTCGCTTTTGGTGTGCGCAATTTTGAGCACCTGGAAAAAGGCCTGGCCCAGATTTACCGTGTGCTTCGCCCCGGTGGCCGGGTGGTCATCCTGGAATTCAGCAAACCTTCTGCTCCTGTTATTAAATCTTTTTACAACTTTTACATGAAAACCGTCACCCCATTTATGGGCAGGCTGTTTTCTAAAAATGGCTGCGCATACGAATATCTTGACGAATCTATAAGGGCTTTCCCCGAGGGAAAAAACTTTATCCAAATTCTGGAAAAATCAGGCTTTCTTAAACCACAATTTAAAACATTGAGTTTCGGTATATGCAGTATTTATTGTGCAGAAAAATAGGATTTTACCTCTTTATATTTTCATTTTTACCTATGCTGCTTCAGGCACAGGAAAGAGAAGATATGAACCTGCCTGATCATGACGAGAAGCCAATACACTTCGGAATTAATGTTGGCATAAACCGTTCACATTATAACTTTCTGCACCACCCCCGGTTTTTAATGTATGACAGTGTAATGACGGTGGAAAGCATCAACAGCAACGGGGTAAACCTGGCCTGGCTCGTTAACTTCCGCCTGGGGCAACATTTTGATGTACGTACTTACCCGCTCAACCTGGTGTTCACAGAAAAAGCATTTGAATATGGATTAAAATATCCCGACCGGCCCGCCGGTGAAGACAGCATTACCATAAAAAAAATTCAGGGTATAACGATGTCATTCCCGGTGCAGATAAAATTCAGTAGCGATCGCATTTACAATTTTAAAGTCTATATGATGGCGGGTGCGAAAGCAGAATATGATTTTGCCGCCAGTGCGGGAGATAAAAAAGCTGAAAACCTCGTAAAGTTGACTAAACTGGATTATGGCCTGGAAGCCGGCGTAGGCTTCCACTTCTACTTCCCTGTGTTTGTACTTACACCGGAATTAAAAGCCAGCTGGGGATTGAAGAATGTGCACAGCCGGGATCCGGACCTGAAATTCTCCAACGTTATAGATAAAATAAATCAACGTTCTATAACACTTTCCCTTACGGTTGAATAAGCCCATTAAAAATCATACGTACGCTTGAACATATTCAGGCGAATACCTGCTGTTATCAAGGTGGTATTGCTTTCTCCGGGTACATTTTCTATCCTGAATATCCGGTGCTGCAGAGAAGCATCGAGGTAAAGATTTTCTTTTAATTCATAAGACAGCTGAAGGTAGCCGTTAAAGCATTTTGCTTTGCTGCCACTACCTACATTAAATCCATTTTCGGCTACCCGTGTGCGATAGTCTTCAAAAATATTTCCGCCAAAGTTGCGCCCGGCACTGTCCAGTCCTTTAAAATAATAAATGGCCCGGCCATAAACATACCACCGCGGTGCCGGTTGGTAATGCGCTATCCCTATAAACTCCTGGAAGTTTGCCCCCAGCGGGTGCGCCAGCGGCTGGTTATAATGCGTATAATTAGCAATGGTGTCATAATGTGAATAAGTGAAAGGCCGCACCCGGTTAGTTTCCGCCTGCAGATCCAGGTTCTTTATTCCAAAAGCATCAATATATTTTACGCCTGCCTGTATACCAAACTTGTTGACCCAGCTTGTTGGGTTATTCCTTATATCTGCCAGGCGGAATTCATCCAGCAGGAACTGGCCATAAAGCTGCACGCGGTGCGCCAGGTTGGCTTTAAAGTCCAGGCCAGCGAGTGCATTATCCGGGCTGCCAATTGTACCTTCTACATGGCGATAGAAAATTATGGGATTCAGGTATTGAAAATCAAAATGATTGCGCCGGCCGAAAATAATCCCTTCAAATAAACCGACATTGAGCCACTTGGTAACGTTTACGCTTAGATGATGCATAGCTGCATACTTCCTGTCCAGCAGGCTATCACCATTTTTATGGAACTGCGGCATGAGCTCCATAAATAAATTCTGGTAATTCAACTTCCAGATTTTCGTATTGATTTTTGCAAAAAGATTGCTGTTGCCCCAGTCACTGAGGAACAAGCTGCGATACCCGTTACCAATAAAATTTTTATCATAACCAAACTGGAAATCAATAAATTTTGCTGCATTGAAAGTTATATACCCCCGGCCATCAAAATAATCTACCCCGGTTTTTTTAAACGATTTGTAAAAACCGTTTCCCGGAACAGCGTCATTAGTTTTCACATATTGCTGAAAAAACTGCGGCCCACGCTCCTGGTTATCTGTGATGAAGGAAGAAAAACCCACTTTCTTAGCAATTATTCCACGCAACTTAATGCCGCGGCTGTTAAGGAAAATACCCTCATCGTACCCGGGTTCTATGGCCTGGTGCACCTGGAGAACCGGGTTTACTGCAAGGAAAAAATTTGGATTATTAACCTCAATAAAATTTGCTTTAGTTTTATAAAAAGTACCAAACAATGGTTTTTTACTGGCAAAATCTTCCCGTGGTGTGGTTACCCACTCACTGTTATTCATTAATAAACTTCTCAAATTATATTCATCTACGGGTGTAAGATCCAGATCTGTCCATTCCCGGTGCATGTCTACCCCCACTGAATCGCGGTATCCCATACGTGCACTATCCAGGAACTGGGCCTCTTCCACAATAAATTTCCGGCTAAAAGGCTTCACCGTAGAAAAATTCAAGTCTGTATTATCTCGTTGCTTTATTTCCAGGCGTTCAATAATGCGATACTCTTTAGCGCCTTCATTCAAGTAGGTGCTTTGGCTAAATGATGATATAGGAGCCAGGAGGATGAATAATTTGAAAAAGGATTTGATAATTTGCATGTACAGTTTTTTATAACTTATATTTCAAGATATGCAAAAATATCTCTTTAAGAATATACATGTGGTAAATGAAGGGAATTTAATATCCAAAGATGTATTGGTGCAGGGGGAAAGGATAGAGCGCATAGATAATGCCATTGAAGTGAAAGGAAAAGTAACGGAGTTGGATGGCGAAAAGCTACATCTCTTCCCGGGAGTAATAGATGACCAGGTACATTTCAGAGATCCCGGGCTTACGCATAAGGCAGATATTTATACAGAAAGCCGGGCAGCAGTGGCTGGCGGCGTTACCAGTTTTATGGAAATGCCAAACACCATTCCGAATGCACTTACAGAAAAAATACTTGAAGATAAATATAGCCATGCAGCTGAGACATCCCTGGCTAATTATTCATTTTACATGGGTGTAAGCAATCAAAATGCGGAAGAAGTGCTACGCATGAATAAACGTAAGGCAGATATATGTGGCGCAAAAATATTTATGGGTAGTAGTACCGGCAATATGCTGGTAGATAACTATGTGACACTGCATAAAATTTTTAGCGGAACAGAATTACTGATAGCCACACATTGCGAAGATGAAAACATAATAAAACGGAATTATGAAAATATAAAATCGCACAAGGAAATATTGGAAGCGGCAGATCATCCTCGTATACGGGATGAGGAAGCCTGTTATCATAGCACGCTTAATGCAATAAAATTGGCGCAGCAATATAACACCCGCTTACATGTATTACACATCAGCACAGAAAAAGAATTACAGTTATTTGGAAACATGATGCCGTTGGCAGAAAAAATTATCACTGCTGAAGTGTGCGTGCACCATTTACATTTTACTACTGATGATTATGCCCGGCTGGGCTATAATATAAAATGTAACCCGGCCATAAAAGCACCTCATCACAAAGAGGCGCTGTGGAAGGCACTCCTGGATGATAGGCTGGATGTAATAGCAACCGATCATGCGCCGCACCTGCCCGAAGAAAAAGCCGGGCCTTACGAACATGCGCATGCCGGTTTGCCCCTGGTGCAGCACCCTTTGTTACTCATGCTACACTATTATTATGAAGGAAAAATTTCACTGGAAAAAATTGCAGAAAAGATGAGCCACGCTGTGGCGGAATGTTTTAAAATAAAAGACCGGGGGTATATCCGGGAAGGATATTTTGCAGACCTGGTTGTTG
>JBDSWG010000307.1:0-5054 GCA_039926825.1 Ferruginibacter sp. | reverse complement strand
AATATTCTATCCCCTTTTAGTTTTAGAAGGGGATTTTTTATTTACCCCAACGGTAAGTGTTTACCGGTATTCCCGCCAGGTCCAGCACACGATCTACAACCGTCTCTGCTACTTCTTCAATAGATTTGGGCCGGCTATAAAAAGAAGGTGTTGCCGGGCAGATGATGCCTCCGGCAAGCGTAACCGTTTCCATGTTTTTTATATGGATAAGATTGTATGGCGTATCCCGGATAACTAAAATAAGTTTTCGTCTTTCTTTCAACATAACATCTGCCGACCGGCTGATTAAATCATTAGACATTCCTGCAGCTATGCGTCCCAGTGTGCCCATACTGCACGGAATTATTATCATCGTATTGTATTGGCCGGAACCGGAAGCGAAGGGAGCAGTAAAATCATTTTTTTCAACTGTGATGCTTTTATATTTTAAATAGCCGGTTTCATCCAGTTCTGTCTGCCATACCTGCTTGGCATTATCTGTAAAAATTACTGATAATGCATCTGGCGGGGGAGAGGCTTGCTGAAGTTTTGTTAATAATAGGTCTGCATAGATAGATCCACTGGCCCCGGTGACTGCTACAACAATTTTTTGCATTAATTTTCCGTTTATAGTTTCGAAGCTACAAAACAAATTTTTCATGCGTTACCTCTTTAGTTTTTTTACTTTTCTTTTACCGCTTCTCGTATCTACCAGCAGCTTTATGTCTGCCCCCAAAGAAGAAGTTAATTGGTTAACTATGGAAGAGTTGCAGGTTCAATATGCTAAAGAGCCCCGGCCCATTATTATTGATTTATATACGGACTGGTGCGGCTGGTGTAAAGTGATGGACAGTAAAACTTATACTAATCCGAAGCTGGCAGCATATATAAATGAACATTACTACGCCGTAAAATATAATGCGGAAAGCCAGAAAGACATTTCCTTTAATAATATCGCTTATAAATACAATACACATTATCGCACGAATGACCTGGCTATGTACCTTACTTTCGGGCGGCTGGAATTTCCGACAACCATTTTTCTTTCCTCGCTGGATGCCCGCCCGGCACCCTTGAGCGGCTATATGAAGCCGGCACAAATGGAGGCCCCTCTAAAATATTTTGCCGAGCGGAAGGATGTTACCCAATCCTTTGTAGACTTCAATAAGAAGATGAAGAAAGAGTGGTAGGGGGTTACTTTTTTTTGATTTTATTTCCCCCTGCAACTTTCTTAAATGCGAAATAAATCTTCATTATATCTTTTATGGAGCGTTATCTATATCGCCTGAGGCTTAACTTGCCTTTTCAATAGTTTCAAAAAATATGCTGCAAAGGCGCCTGGGGCTTTTTCAATCTACAGTATTGAACATGATTGACATGGTGGGCATTGGCCCATTTATCACCCTGCCATTGGTGATGGGCTACCTCGGTGGTATGTACATTTATGCCTGGATTGCCGGCGCTTTGCTTTCTGCAGTAGATGCCATGATCTGGAGTGAACTGGGTGCAGCCTATCCAAAAGCCGGTGGCAGTTATTATTTTTTGAAAGAAGCTTATGGCCGTAATAAGGCCGGCAATATGATGAGCTTTTTGTATGTCTGGCAAACCATCATTCAGGCACCTCTCGTTGCTGCCTCAGCTGCTATTGGTTTTTCACAATACTTCGTCTACCTGTTACCGTTAACAGACATTCAGCAAAAAATGTTGTCCGGTACTGTTATTATTTTAGTTACAGCGCTACTCTACCGCAAAATAGAAAATATCGGGAAAATAGGTGTGTTACTTTGGCTTGGTGTTATTGCTACCATGAGCTGGATAATCATTGGCGGGCTGGCCCATGGAAATTTTATGGCGCCTATAATGGATGCTGTATCTGGCTTTGAAGCCAATGTGCTGCTTTCATTTGTCTTTGGACAAGCCTGCGTAAAAACGATTTATAGTTACCTCGGGTATTATAATGTTTGCCACCTGGGCGGGGAGATAAAAAATCCCGGAAAAAATATTCCGCGGAGTATGTTTATTTCTGTTGCCGGTATCGCCGTCTTATATCTGTGTATGAACATAAGCGTAGCAAGTGTATTGCCCTGGCAGGAAGTGCAGGTGGCTGCAAACAGTGGCAAACAGAATTATATCATCAGCAGTTTTATAGAAAAACTTTACGGCCATACTGCCGCCATTGTTATGACTATAATGATTTTGTGGGTTGCCCTCGCCTCCCTGTTTGCCGTTATGCTGGGTTACAGCCGCGTGCCTTATGCCGCCGCAGCCGATGGATCATTTTTTAAAATATTTGCACGGTTACATCCGACGAAAAATTTCCCTTATGTGTCATTGCTGGTGTTAGCCGGCTTCGCCTTTGTCTTCAGTTTATTATTTCGCATGGGCGATATTATCAGTGGAATTTTGGCCATGCGAATTCTCATTCAGTTTATCGGGCAAGCCGCCGGTGTTATTTTATTGCGCAGGCGCAATGGTACGGCTGGGCTTCCCTATAAAATGCCCCTATATCCTTTGCCTGTTATATTCGTTATCCTTATGTGGCTTTTCATTTTTTACGGTACGGGTAAAACGGTTATACTCAGTTTCGCTATCATCATCAGCAGCGGACTGGTGGTATACATGCTGCAGGCCCGGCTGCAAAAAAAATGGCCCTTCGAACCTGCCGGAGGTACAAAGGGCCAAACCTTAAAAAACCTGGAATAAAATTCCTGTTCAAAAAAAATTTACATTGCTTCTGCCATATCAGGGATTTCTGCAGCTTTATACTCCCCGGCATCCAGTTTCTTTTTAGTTTCTTCAAATGCCTTTAACGTAAGTTCAATATCTTCTTTGCTGTGCGAAGCAGTAGGTATAATACGGTAAATGATGTCTCCTTTCGGAATAACCGGGTAAACAACAATACTGCAGAAAATATGATAATTTTCCCGCAGGTCTACAACCATCTGGGTGGCTTCCGGTAACTCCCCTTTCATAAATATTGGCGTTACCGGGCTATTGGTATGCCCGATATCAAAGCCGCGTTCTTTAAGCCCATCTTGTAATAATTTTACATTCTCCCAAAGCTTCTCCCGCAATTCCGGCATAGTGGTAACCATTTCCATACGCTTCAGCATACCGTCTACAATCATGAGCGGAAGACTTTTTGCAAAAATCTGGCTGCGTACATTATACCTCAGGTATTTCAATACATTTTTCGGCCCGCTGATAAAGGCACCAATACTACCCATACTTTTTACAAAAGTGCTAAAGTATAAATCTATCTGATGCTGCACACCCTGGGCTTCATCTGCCCCGGCACCGGTTGGTCCCATATAACCAAATCCATGGGCATCATCTATGAGAATACGGAATTCATATTTTTCCTTCAGGGCAACAATCTCTTTCAGAATGCCTTGTTCCCCATCCATACCGAAAACACCTTCTGTTATTACAAGGATGCCACCACCGCTTTTTGCAGCCATTTCGGTTGCCCGTAACAGTTGTTTTTCGCAATCTTCAATATTATTATGTTTGAAAGCATAGCGATGCCCCATGTGCAGGCGCATACCATCTACGATACAGGCATGGGCCTCGGCATCATATACAATTACATCGCGGCGGTTTACCAAGGCATCTATACAACTCATAATGCCCTGGTAACCGAAATTGAGGAGCATGGTATCTTCCCGGTTTACAAAACGGCTGATGACTTTTTCGAGTTCTTCGTGTTTGGCCGTGTTGCCACTCATCATGCGGGCGCCCATAGGGTTACCCATTCCATATTTAGCAGCGGCTTCAGCATCTACTTTACGTACTTCGGGGTGGTTTACCAGGCCGAGGTAATTATTCAGGCTCCAGACAATCATTTCTTTGCCGCGAAACATCATTCTTGGCCCCAACTCTCCTTCCAGTTTCGGAAATGCAAAATAGCCATGTGCCCGGTCCATGTGCTGGCCGAGCGGTCCACCATCTTTCACTAATTTTTCAAATACATCCATAAAAGGTTGTTGTTGATGTTTGTTTATCTAGCCAGGCAATATGCCGGGATCGCTGCAAATTTAATGGATTGGCAGCAAAATTTAATATGTCGGTAATATGCATGTCATGAGGCCGGAGTCATTATAATTATCTTTGCACGAAACACTCCTGAATGAAGTTGCTTACCCCTGCTATTTTAATATTCTTTTTGTATTCCACCTCCCTATGCCAGGCCCAGGTAAATAATTCTTCCATTTCCGCAATAGAACGCCCCAAACTAGTTGTCGGACTGGTAGTGGACCAGATGCGGTGGGATTATTTAATACGGTACTATGAACGTTTTGGAAATGGCGGCTTTCGCCGTTTGATGCGAGATGGATATAATTTTGAATCTGCCAGCATTCCTTATGGTCCAACAGTAACTGCTGCCGGTCACACCTGCATCTATTCCGGCAGTGTGCCGGCTTTACATGGTATTGTGGGCAATGACTGGGTAGAAAATAATACCGGCGAAATCATGTACTGTACCCGAGATAGGAACGTACAACCTGCAGGCGGTACCACAGTACAAGGGCAGATGAGCCCCAGGAACCTGCTGATCAGTACTTTCCCGGACGAGTTACGGATTGCAACAAATTTTCGCAGCCGCAGCTTTGGAATTGCCATGAAAGATCGGGGAGGAATACTTGCCGCCGGCCATGCTGCCAATGCAGCATATTGGTTTGAAGATTATTCGGGCAAATGGATAAGCAGCACCTGGTACATGGCTAGCCTGCCTGCCTGGGTTGATAAGTTTAATGACCAGCGGCAGCCGGATACCTACCTCAGGAAAGGCTGGGATTTGTTGTACCCGGTGGCTACCTACTTGCAGAGCACGCGGGACAGCCAGGCCTATGAAAAAAAGTTACCGGATGAAATCACCACAACATTCCCGCATCGCTACGCGGCTAAGCCGAATGATTATAATCCCTTCCGTGTATCACCTTACGGTAACACCTACACGCTAGATTTTGCAGAAACACTTATCAGGGAAGAAAAGCTGGGGAAATCAGGATTTACAGATGTACTGTGCATCAGCCTTTCATCTACGGACTATATTGCCCATCGGTTTGGGCCAA
>JBDSWG010000306.1:0-8875 GCA_039926825.1 Ferruginibacter sp. | reverse complement strand
TACACCCTCTAGTGACGGGAGAGTAGGTAGCTGCTCCATACATTTTGTAGGTACAAATATATTTTTTTAAGCCGTTTAGTTTACTACGGGTCTTTTTTACGCCCACTCACACCCAGATAAGATTATTGAGTTAGCCGATGTTACTGCATCCCTACACCCTGTAGGGACGGGAGAGTAGGTAGCTGTTCCCTACACTTTATAGGGACAGGCCCCTACTCTTTGAAGGGACAAGCATTTTCTGTTTAGGAAAGCCTTTCGATTTTCGAAGGGCTTTTTTTATGCCCAAACAGGTTAGTTTCCTGACCTGGTGGGAGTATTGACGTGTTCATCCCTGCATTGCACCTGCGAATAATTCATTCGTATTGATAATTAGATAGTTACCTTTTTTCATGCTTTCGTTATGCTTTATGTATGGGCTAACTATGCTTTATCTATGGAATATCAATGGGGTAAGTATGGATGTGTTTGTATAGGAAAGACTTTAGATAATAGTTGATGCTTAAGTAACGAACAGGCACAGGTCTGGAAACCTGCGCCAGACGGGCCGCACGCCAGCGCACCAGGGACGGCAGAGCATATTGATACAGCCTCAGTTTTTTGTTACCAAAGATTTACTGGTAAGTGACCGCAAGAAATTTTCCATATCATTTTTATCCTGTTCTGATAAATGCAAGGGTTTAGATAACAGTGAATCACGGTTTATAGCATTCGCAACAAATTTATCCGGTTCGTTGTAATATTCAATTACTTCTCGCAGCGTCTTAAACATTCCGTTGTGCATATAAGGTGCGGTTAAGGCAACATTGCGCAGCGGCCCTATTTTAAATTTGCCCAGCTCCGCAGGTAATTTGGTAATGGCACCCCGGCCGCTATCATTAAGATCTTTCTCATTGTACAAACCTATATTACGAAATTCATTATTGTTGAAGTCGGAGCCGAAATGGCAACGTACACATTTTGCGCTTCCGTTGAATAACTCAAACCCACGTTTGGCAGAGGCACTGATGGCAGCTTCATTTTCATTTACTTTCCAATCATCAAAGGGAGAGTCACTGGTCTCCATAGAATTTTGAAATGCCGCCAGCGCCTTGCCCAGGTTTTTTGCCGATGGTTTTTGACCAAATATTTTCTGAAAGGCTTTGCTATAAAATTCACTTTGCTGCAACCTGTGCACTGCACTATCAATGGGCAAATTCATTTCAACAGGATTAGCAATTGGCATCAATGCCTGCTCCTCTAAAGTTGCCGCCCTGCCATCCCAAAAAAAGAAAGCCGCACTAGCTACATTCATAGCACTTGGAGTATTGCGCACGCCTTTCCTGCTATGTACGCCAAGGCTTACAGCACTCGTATCGGCAAATGCAAATTCGGGTTTATGGCAACTGGCACAACTCAGTTTGTAGGTGGAGGATAGTATACTATCAAAAAATAGTTGCTTGCCCAGGGCTATCTCATTACCGGGAAGCGTATTTGATGTGCTGCAAAAAAAGTTTGGAACAGTAATAATGAAACAGGAGATTACTATTAAATAAATTGCTTTTTTCATTGCGCTGTATTATATTATTTGTCCTGCATTTTTAGGCGATAAAACATTCCTTCGTCTAAACCAAGACGGCGGGGCTCGCACGAATCTTCAATAACAGTAAACTGCATGGAGTCTCCCGCCATAAAATTTACTTTGTAAGTAGAATAATAATTCCCAAAATCAGTACAGATAGGATCAAATTCCTGCAGCGTATCATTTTTAAACCTGGACTTTCCGCTGCTAAACATTTTTCCATTCATAAAATAATCGTGGGTTCCGTTTTTACGGAAACGGGCCTCTCCCTGGGTGCCGTCAGCAAATTTTACCTGCCATTCCCCATACAGGTCATGGGTGTTGCTGTTGATTTTACAGGAAAATAATGTGGTGGCAGTTAGAAAAATTAGAACAGCTTTCATATTGATATTTATTGTTTTTTTACAGAGGCTATTCTTTTTGCAACCAAGCCATCTGTGCCTCTATTTCTATTTATACAGGAATCTTCTACTACTGCGAATCGAACGGAATCTTTATAGTAGGTAAGCATATAAGCTCCTTCGTAGGCAATGTTGCATAGTCCGTCTTTCAGAAATATAGTATCGCCTGCCAGCCGGTATTTACCACTTACAAAAGGTTTTCCATTATCAAAAGCATCATACTCACCATCTGGCTTAAATCGTGCTTCAAGTACGCCAGACTTCCCCTGAAATGTGTAATGGGAATCCCAATTGCCCACTATGTTATGCTCTGGTTCCTTTGTGGAATTGTTTGTGCAGGAAGCACAGGAAATCAAGACTACCAGGATTGCTAATACATTTTTCATTCAGTTTATTTTAATTGATGAGACACAAATCTAATGCTGCCAATAAAAAAAGGCATTTGCTGTGGTTGCAAATACCTTTGATTATTTTCCGTTTAAAGGATTGATTTTGAATCAGTTTGATTATGTTGCAACCAGCTTTGAATTTGTTGCAACAGTTCCAGGTCAGTTTATTTCATGCGCTGAGTGGCAGCTAAACTTGGTGGGTAACCAAAATGTTTTGTAAAACTGGTAGAGAAATTTGCGGGATTGCCATAGCCAACCATATAACCAATTTCGGTAACGGTTGCCACATTATTTTGCAACAGCTCATGCGCTTTCTTCATGCGAATGCTGCGTATCAACTCCCCGGGGCTTTGGCCAATTAAATCTTTTAGTTTACGGTGCAGTTGTGTGCGGCTCAGGAAAACTTCTTTGCCCAATGCTTCTGCACCAAACTGCACATCGTCAATTCTTGCATGAATCGCTTCCTTTACCCGGTTTAAAAAAGTTTGTTCAATAGATGGCAGATCCACCGCATCAGCAAGCCAGTAATTATTCCGACCATATTTTTCCCGCAGTTTTTCCCTGTTTTTGATAAGATTTGATATCTGCGTCAGCAATTCCTGCTTATCGAATGGTTTTGAGAGATAAGCGTCTGCGCCGGTTTCAATACCTTTTATTTTGCTATCCCGGTCGGTTTTAGCCGTGAGCATGATAATGGGAATATGGCTGGTTCTTTCATCATTTTTTAACAGCTCACAAAGTTCATATCCATTTTTTTCGGGCATCATAAGGTCGGTAATCACCAGGTTTGGAATGGTTTCTATGGCAACTTCAATTCCTTCTGCCCCGTTTTTTGCCATCAATACAGTATAGTTTTCCTGTAACGAGATTTTTATAAATTCCCGCAGCTGTTCATTGTCTTCAACAATTAAAATGGTTTCTTCCTGATTCGGTAAATCAATAATTATTGGCGGTTGCAATGGAACCATTCCAGGCACATTTTCTTCAGGCAAAAGAATTGTTTCGTCCTCCATTCCTATATCTGCGGAACTATATGGCAGTGTTAGGATGAAATGGGTTCCGGCATTTTCGCTACTCTCCACGCTGACAGTGCCTCCCAACAAGTCTGTCAATTCTTTTACCAACGCCAGCCCAATACCCGTTCCTTCCCGTGCCCTTGTATCAGACGCATCTGCCTGGTAGAAGCGGTCAAAAATATAGGGCAACTTTTCTTTTGATATGCCAATGCCTTTATCCTGTATGATAATCTCCAGTTCGTTGTCATTATTTTGCTTAAACAATAAATTAACCTTCCCATTTCTGTTACTAAATTTTAAAGCGTTGGAAATAAGATTCTGAATAATTTTTTCCAGTTTATCAACATCAGTTTCCACCCATAAGGAATTTGTATCAGTTTCGAAACTGAGCCTGATGTTATTGTGCTCTGCCAGCGAAGCAAATTGCTGCACATGCACCTGCAGCCATTTTACAATATCAACTTTATTATAATTAATATCCATCAATCCACTCTCCAGCCGGCTAAGATCCAGCAGTTGATTAATGAGTTGTAATAATCTTACGCTGTTTTGCAATATAAATTGAGCATACTTTTTCGCAGCCGCAGCATCTGGTTGCAGTAATAATTCTTTAGCGGGATTAATGATAAGGGTGAGGGGCGTTTTAAATTCGTGGGTGAGGTTTACAAAAAACCGCGACTTGGCAGCATCCATTTCCTGCAACTTTTGCGCTTGCTCCCGCAACTGCGCCGTTCGCTCCAAAACGGTTCTCTCCAGTTCTTCTGCCTGCCCGGATATCAATTTATTTTTTTCCTGTTCTTTAC
The DNA here is from genome assembly GCA_039926825.1 of Ferruginibacter sp. Taxonomy (GTDB): domain Bacteria; phylum Bacteroidota; class Bacteroidia; order Chitinophagales; family Chitinophagaceae; genus Ferruginibacter. The sequence continues at coordinate 4,708 of JBDSWG010000306.1, read as the reverse complement.
TGAGATTTTCTGCTGAGAGCCTTTCATTTTCTACCAGTTGCTTTGCCAGGTTTCGATTATTAGAGGCAACATCAATGGCTATGTAAATGGAAAATAAAACCGGCATAAGTAAACAGGTATACGCCATAATAATCATCACCTGGTGAAAATTGAATAGACCTAACATATTAGAACCCGCTATTACACTCGATAAGCTCAATATGGTCATACCGATGGCAATCAGCCACAATTTTTTATTGCCTTTTTTTATTGCTTTAATCACTTCAATGGCGCCATCGGCAAAAACCAGCAGGCAAAAGCCATTGAGGATAATATTAAAAGGAAAACTAGAGAGCGTTTCCGGATCTTGGTGCCAGTTGAAAAGATAATAACCAAATAAGGAAAACGTTTCCCCCAGGATGATATATAATTTCCATCTTGTAAATTTTTTATTGGCTACATTATAGAGCAATAGCCACCCGGTGAGCGGAATAAACAGAATACCAAAAACAAAAACTTTGTGCGCAACTACCTGTAAGGCCGGGTTGGTAGTGACTACAGTTAAATACCTGGAAAGAATGGCCAGGAAAGTAGTAAATACAAAAAAGCTGTAGTACAGGTTAACTTTTTGCTTCGGATAAAAGATGAATAATAATGTATGCAACAAAATAAGTATGGCCATCGCTGCAGCACTCATGAGCAAAAAATCAAAAAAACGCTGATCTGATTTTTGTTTCTCGTTCATATAATGCAGATCGCTGATAGATGCATTAAAGCCAACAAAATCGGGAAAATAATGGAAGTAATTGCTGTAGCGGATGGCAATTACATGCGGCAGTGTATCAGTAATGGCAAGGGGTATGGCTAAGTAAGGGGTTCTTTCTGCAACTGATGTGTGTTTCGAATGACCCAGCTTGCCAATGGACATTATTTTTTTCCCATCAAAATATATTTCGGAAGCAGCATCGTGGTTTATATTCAGGCCCCAGGTATTGTTTTCATTCTGTTGCGTTTTTTTTATGCGGAGGCGAAACCACGCAAAGCCAGTCCAGTTTTCAGGCAGGGTTTTCTCACCAAACTTAGTATTTAGTACCTCCCAGTTTGTATCGTTAAAGCCAGGCCTTGCCCAGTTTATATCATCACCAGGATGGAAACTCCAACCCTGATTATCCAGGTTAATATATTTGCTTTTCAGGCTGTCATCGAGAATGACAATTTTATTTTGTGCAAATGAAAAAAAAGGACTGAAAATTAATAGTAAGCGTAAATACTTGCACCAAAAAAAATACTGTGATGCCTGTTTAGGTATAACTGCTAATCTACCGATCATTGGTGGTGGAGGTCATAAACAGAAAGGTACGCTAAAATTAATTTCGCCGGGCTCGTGGCGCATCATATATACTACTGCTTTTCGTGTGACAGGAACCGGTGCGTAAAATTTTGATGTGGATATTTAAAGATACCTGCAGACAGGACATAAATTATTTATTCTATCTCAACCCTCACTGGCACCAATCGGGATTAATTATGTTTTTTCCAGAGGGTTACTTTATAATATCCATTATTTCCGGGTTACTATTTTTCTCCTATCCACAATTTTAATTTTTGAACAGCAAGATTGCGGGTTTCTTCATCAAAATCCTTCAGCTTTACTGAATGGTTTGAATCCTTGAGGACTAGTTTTACATTGTCTTTTCCTGGTGCCATAGGAATAGGGCAAATAATACTCCAGGGGTCAGTATCGGCCAGGATAAACATTACTCTCTCCATATTTGTTTCTGCAAATTTTTTCTGGGCCAACCGAAAAGAGTTATCAAAGACTGTTTTTTCTCCTGCAAAAACGTCCAGCGGGTAGTCTTTTTGCTTTAAGTATTTGCTAAATGGCTTTTCATCGTAACCATAGTAACCACCTTGTGAAAAAGATTGGTAAAAGTGAGCTTTCATCCTTTTGTCAGACATCCCTTCAAAAAGATAAATAATTTTATCCTTTAAATCATCTTTAGGTATTTTTGGTTTGTAACCATATCCAATTAATGCTTCATAATTATTTTCAACACCTTCTCCAAATTTTCCATTATCGCCATACCATTGCCAAAAGGTATAACCAAGATCTAAAACATTGTAATCGTACATTATTTCTGCGTCATACGTTCCATAATCAGCACCTGTAAATTTTTCCATACTCTGCATAAAATCAATAAATGCAGGTAACAACCGTTTTTTATTTTTCAGCAGGTATACCTGGTCTTCATACAATTTTTTTCCATCTGTAGTTTTCCTTTTTTGCGCTATAAATTTTTCAAACCTTTTGTCTTCTTTTTCCATAGTTAAAGAAATACCGTAGGCAACCGTGGCTCCTACATCATCAGGATAATAATATTTATAGGCAAATACCTCGTCTCCGCCTTTGCTCCAACCTGTGGTTATCCATTTACTGGGAAAAATGGCATTCAGCTTTTGCCTGATGTGATGAAAGTCATCGCTAACCTGTTTGTAGGTAAGGTATTTAAACGTGGTAGAATCTGGAATGGAAGTGCCGAAATACCGGTGTTCTACAATAAGTTGATTTGTGTTAAGCAACTCAGTAAGTTCTGTTTTATACCGGATATTTCGATAGGTTCCTGTAATGCCATAGGCTGCTGATTCCATCACGATGGGCGTAGTAACATTATTAAAACCCAGGAGAACCCGGTTTAAAAAACTGCCTTTGGTGCTATCGTTATGGTCTATAGCCTGTGGGACATCTATTATATAATATTGGTCAAATGCACTCGAGTCCTTTGGTATTACATTCTTTGCACCAAATAATTCCTGGAGCCTGGGCAAAATGTTTTGGCCCTTTACATTTAAATGGACGATAAGAAAAAGAACTGTGATAGAAATCAAATAATATTTTTTCATACAGATTAAATTTACAGGTCAGCGTTGGAAGAAAATTTGGAGCGAAAAATTTTAGGATTTGACGTTGTTGTCTCCACCATGAGCAATCATCATTAAAAATTTGTCTTGTCCAAATTTAGGATTTTTTTTTAAGGGTAGGTATCAGTTCGTGACATATGAAACAAAAGGTTTGCGAACGAATTGTTTTTTATATTGACTTGGAAGGTGGCTGCTTTTTTCAACAGTTTGTAAATATAGTTTAGTGCTTCGAAATTTGCAATTGAATCGAAGCGGAAGTGAGCTCTGCTGAGGAGCAACTCAGCTTTCACGACATTGTCGATTGGTGTTTTCACCTTCGACGCCCCATTTATGAAAGTGCTATGTAGTGTTGCAGGCAGGGAGCCGAAATTGCTGCTGAATCTTTAAAAATTTATCTTTTCCTTTTTTATGATTTCTATCATTTTAAGTCTTTGAGCCAATACTCCCTGTCAGTTTTCATTGGCAACATCATGTATTCTTTCTGGAATCTCAGTACTTCATTTTTACCCTTTTTTCCTTTCGTCCTCGCCCAGCCTATATTTTGTTTATAGGGATCAGATTTGTATTCCGCATCTACAACTGCTGCCAGGGAATCAGGATATTTCTTTGCCATAGTAAAGAACATATTTTCTACCATTCTATGCTCATCAAATGTTTGGCAGCCGTAACACGGAGTTACCGTCATTATCTTACTGCCATATGTTGCCTGCATGGCCGAAATTATTGCCATATCAATTTCCTGCTGTTTGTTTGGAAAGCGGACGATAAGCCCTTGTAGTGCATTAATGGATTTGGCAGTAAGTATACTAAAGTTTAATGCAATCCCTACGAGCTCTTCAAACTCAGCAGTTGCGGCCTTTTTATAAAACTCTGTATAACTTGTAGCAACATTCAGGAAGAAAGGTGCATCTTCATGTAAAGCTATTTCGTTGCGATTTGGGCCAGCCAAAGATGTGACGGTACGTGTTGCCATTGCCTGCGCCTCATCTTCTTTTAAAGGCAGGGTAGATAAATAATATTTTTTGTAGGGTGCAAAAGCAGCCCCGTAGGCTTTTGCTTCATTGTCACTTTTGATATGGTTATCTTTTATTCTTTGCTTAATAGCACGTATTTCAGCCTCGCGGTCAGGTGATACGGAATTATAATGGCCTATCCTACCCAACACACCGGTAGCTGAACCGGCCTTACTATCAAACGGACGGTTATTATGGGCGTTTTGTTTATCGCTTGCTGCCTTAGCCGCTTCCCGGCTGGCACGCTCCCTGTTATCTCTGTTTATTGCCTCTTGATTTTGTGCAAAAATTGCCGGCGCAAATAAAAGAAAAGTTACTAGCCCAACTGATGCTTTTAGTTTCATGATATTATTTTATACAATTTTTCTTGAAGATAGCTTTATATTGGTAACAACGCAAAATTTGATGAGTGTGTTGTTATACATAATGGCATTACCATTTGTTTAGTATAAAGTGTTTCGTGGACAAAGAAACATGGCGTGGGATGATGACGGCTGGTGTTATCACCGCTGGCATTATTTACAATGGAACCTGCCGACTCCATTGGTATCACATTCTTTGCACCAAATAATTCCTGAAGTTTAGGCAATATGTTTTGGCCCTTTACATTTAAGTGGACGATAAGAAAAAAAACTGTGATGGAAATCAAATAACATTTTTTCATACATATTAAATTTACAGATCAGCATTGGAAGAAAATTCGGAGCGAAAAATTTTAGAATTAGACGTTGTTGTCCCCACCAACAGCAATCGTCATTAAAAATTTGTCTTGTCCAAATTTAGGATTTTTTTTTAAG
>JBDSWG010000305.1:0-6884 GCA_039926825.1 Ferruginibacter sp. | reverse complement strand
AATGAGTGTGTCACTGTTAGATAAAACACTTTTGTCAAGCCTTTTTAATAACCCTATATACCAAGATGTCAAAGAACAAAATAATATTCAATTGAAAATCAACCTAATTTAACCGGACACTAGTGATTTTAAATGAATAATCGCGAAGACGCTAAGGCTATTTTAAATGTTGAATTTTGAATGTTGAATGAATTACCGCTAAGATGCCAAGGCTATTTTAAGTTTTGAATTTTAAATGTTATATGAATTCTCGCTAAGACGCTAAGGTGCTATATTTATTTTGAATGTTTAATGAATAACCACGAAGAGCGCAAAGTTTTTACGCAAAGAACCTAAAGGCACTAAAGATTATTTTAAATGTTGAATTTTAAATGTTGAATTGAAATATGGGGTTAAGGAAGAATTATTTGAATGTTAAAAGCAGTAACATTAGCCGTTGAGATTGCGGAGAGATTGCGTAAATTGCGATCCGTCAAAATTTAAACCTTAAACCTAAAACCTTAAACCATAAACCTTCAACTGCTTTTTATTCCAGCTCCAGTAAATTATTGTCGTCATCCGTGAGGCCAAGATTAATGATGTCCTGCCCCGCGATGCCTTCAATAGAGCCTTTGAAATGGGCGGCATTTAGCAGGACCTTCTCCAATTGTTTCTCCCGGGATTTCCATAATTTTTCCATGGCGTCGCGTTCTTTCTGGATACTCATTTTCATGCTTAAAAACCCTTCCCGAATGGCTTTCCATTGCTCACTAAATTCGTGGCTGGTGAGGTAGTCGTACAACAAATGCATTTTATCACCACGGTTTTCCTGGGTTTTGTTATTGGCATAAATGCGGATGATGCTGTCGCGGAGCACATTAGCCAAAGGCTTCACTTCATTGAAACTGCAGAGCCAGACGCCATCCCGTGGTCCAAAACATTCCATATCCCGGGGCATGGTTTTCGTGACCAGTACAGCCACGTCTGCGCCAGTACTACGCATGTCTTTTTTGAATTTTTCAATCCAGTCTCCGCCAAAATTTTCGGTACGCTTACTTTCATAAATTATCTGGCCGCATTCCTGTCCCAGTTGGTTGCGCACCGTTTGTATGCAGTCTGCCCCGCGTGCCCCTTTGCCCACTTCACTAATAATATCAAACGGGAATTGCTGGCGCAATAAATCTTCCAGCGCCATTTCCTGCACCTCACCCTGCAACTGCATGGAACCCTGGTCTGCCTTACGTTTCATTTCCTCTGCCATCTTTTTCTGGTCCTCCAGTTGCTTTTCCAATTCCTTCATTTTCATTAACTGCTCATGTTCCCGAATAGAATTTTTATCTATTTCCTGCTTGCGTATTTGTTCTACCAGGATCTGCCTTTCTGCCGCCAGCATTTTCTGCATCTGGATTTCAATATCCGCTTCTTTATTTTTTAGTTCCTGTTCTTTTTTTAAATATTCCAGTTCTTTTTGCCGCGATTGTTTCAGTTTTTCCGCATTATCATTTTTTTCTTCTTCCATCATCCGCAATTTATTTTCGAAATCCTGCCCGATACTTTTGCGAAGTTTTTCCTGTACTTCTGTTTCCAGTTTTTGCTTTTCTTTTTGCAACCGCTCGGTAAACATCTGGTTCTCTTTTTCTTTCTTTTTTTCGAAGGCTTCTTTTTGTTCCTGCAGGTCATTTTCCTGTGCTGTCATTTGCTGGCGCATTTGCTGACGCTCTTTATTGAGTTTTTCGGCATATTCTTTTTCCAGGGATTGGGCAATAGCATCTTCGGGCGCAAATTCTGTGTTACAGTTTGGACAGGTGATTAGGGTAGCCATGTTTTTCCTTTTAAAGTGCAAAGATGATAATTATTTTAAATGTTGAATGAATTAACCGCAAAGAACTATTTTAAATGTTGAATTTTAAATTTTGAATTATTTAACCGCAAAGTGCACAAAGTTTTCACGCAAAGAGGCGAAGAAAAGCAAAGGCGAAAAGAACTATTTTAAATGTTGAATTTTGAATGTTGAATTATTTAACCGCAAAGTGCACAAAGTTTTCACGCAAAGAGGCAAAGTAAAGCAAAGGCGAAAAGAACTATTTTAAATGTTGAATTTTAAATTTTGAATTATTTAACCGCAAAGTGCACAAAGTTTTCACGCAAAGAGGCGAAGAAAAGCAGAGGCGCAAAAAGTTAATCAAAATAATAGTTGCCACATTAAAAACCTAATTCCCGATTTCCAATTCCTTTTATACTAATCAACTAATCTACTAATTAACTAATCAACTAACCTCCCTCTTCCTCACCACCACTCTTACTTCCTTAGACGTTGGCGTATTGCTTTTTGCGGCAACGCTGCTGATGGGTACGAGAACATTTGTTTCCGGGTAATAAGTGGCGCAGCAACCCTGTGGTATCGGGTAGGCCACCACGATGAATTTATGTGCCGCCCTCTCTATGCCATCATCAAAATTAAAAATATCTACCACATCTTTATCCTGAAAGCTACGATCAATAATATCCTGCCGGTTCATGAAAATAACCCGACGCTCATTGTATATTCCGCGGTAGCGATCATCCAGGCCATATATTGTTGTATTAAACTGGTCATGAGAACGAATGGTCATCATCATCAATTCGCCCGGTTTCAAGGGTATGTGTTCTAATTTTCCAATATGAAATTTTGCTTTTTTAGTTTCTGTTTCAAATTTACCTTCCCGGTTTGGGTTGGGTAAATAAAAGCCACCGGGTATTCTCACCCGCTTATTATAATTTTGGAATATCTCCGGCAGAACAATGTCAATATCATCCCGGATGGCGTCATAATCCTGTTCGTAATTATCCCAGGGAATATTATATTTTCCTTTCAGCGTTGCTTTTGCCAGGCCGCAGACAATAGCCGTTTCACTCCTCAAATTTTTTGAAACCGGGTTTAAAACACCTTTGGACATTTGCACAACACCGGTGGTATTTTCACAACTTACAAACTGTTCTTTACCGCCGGTGAAATCTTTGTCGCTGCGGCTGAGGCAGGGGAGGATGAGGGCTTCTTTACCATGTACCAAATGGCTGCGGTTAAGTTTGGTAGACACATGAACTGTCAAGTCACAATTGCGCATAGCCGTAGCCGTGTATGCTGTATCCGGGGTTGCAGATAAAAAATTTCCGCCCAGCCCAAAAAATATTTTTGCCTTACTCCTGTGCATGGCGTGGATACTGTTTACGGTATCTAAGCCATGCTCCTGCGGCGGACGAAAACCATATCTCTTTTCGATCGCATTCAGTAAAGCCTGACTAGGTTTTTCAAAAATACCGACGGTGCGGTCGCCCTGAACATTACTATGTCCGCGAACCGGGCAGGTACCGGCGCCAGGTTTGCCAATGCTGCCTTTCATCAGTAGCAGGTTTACAATTTCTTTTATGGTATCTACAGAATTCTTTTGTTGTGTAAGGCCCATGGCCCAACAAATAATTATCCTGTTATGTTTTTTCAAGACCTCTGCTGTCTCAGCAATTTGAGGCAGGTCTATTCCACAAATTTGGCTAAGCGTTTTTAGATCTTCCTGCAAGACATTTTGCTCCAGTACTTCATACCCTTCCGTTTTATCCCGGATGAAATCTTTGTCTAAAGTACTGCCTGGATTTTCCTTTTCCATGATGATGAGTATTTGCTCTAATGCTTTCAGCAAGGCCATATCACCATTAATTTTTATTTGAAGGAAAATATCTGTGAGGGCGCTGTCAATACCCAATACGCCTTTCATGGTTTGAGGATTATTGAATCCCATGAGCCCGGTTTCTGGTAAGGGATTTACAGAGATTATGGTGGCACCATTGCGTTTGGCTTTCTGTAAAGCGGTTAGCATTCGCGGGTGATTGGTACCGGGGTTTTGCCCCATGATAATAATGACTTCTGCTTTTTCAAAATCATCTAGTTTTATGGAAGCCTTGCCCAGCCCCAATGATTCCCCCAGGGCTGTGGAAGTACTTTCATGGCACATGTTGCTACAGTCGGGCATATTGTTGGTACCAAAGGCTTTTGCAAACAACTGGTAAAGGAATGCGGCTTCATTGCTGGTGCGGCCGGAAGTATAAAAAATGGCTTCATCCGGTGACGAAAGGTTATTTAGTGCTTGGCCAATTTTTTCAAAGGCTGCGTCCCAAGAAATTGGCTGGTAATGGGTACCGTTCAGTGGTAGGTACATGGGTTGGGCAATGCGGCCTTTGCTACCTATTTCATAATCTGTAAGGGCTGCCAGGGAAGCCACATCATTTACTGCAAAAAAATCTTCTTTTAATTGCTTTGTTGTGGCTTCTTCAGCCACTGCCCGGGCGCCATTTTCACAATATTCTGCAATGGCAGAGCGGTCATCATCCGGGTCAGGCCAGGCACAACTCGGGCAATCATAGCCGCCTTTTTTATTGAGATGAAACAGGGCTTTCATTCCGCGGATTACACCCGCTTCGGATACAGTTTTAGAAATTGCAGAAGCAACAGCCGGAATACCAGCAGCTGTTTTCTTTATATTTCCTTCCCTAAGGCCGGTAAAATCTTCCGGGTTTTCTGCTCCTTTGGGTTTATTAGCTTCCTCCATCTTCTGTTGTTAATTTGGGATTAGCAAAATTGTCTGACTGGTCTTCCGCTGTTTCATCCAGGCACACAAAATCTTTTTCAATGAGAATATATATTTCTTTTCCTTCATTAGCCTGGCTGTTATTGATACCCACAATTTGATTGTCGGGCCAATCCCTGGCAAAATTTGCCGGAATTTTTACATTAATAATATTATTCTCAAAACGTACTTCCAGGCATTCCCTTTTTTCGTCTGTGCCTAAGCGATAGGTTAGGATATTATTCCCCGGGAAACTGATTACTTCAACTACTTCACCGGTATCTGCAAGTTTCTGAACATCCATTTTTGTAAGCCTCAGCCGTAGTGAATTTCCTTTTAACCGAAGTTTCATACATTTTATTTTTCGGATTGATATATGCGTTCTGCGTGGCAATATATATTAAAGCCTTTTTCTTTAACAAATCCTGCCAGGGTAATGTTTGATTCCGTTGCGAGTTGTACTGCCAGGCTGCTGGGCGCACCAATGGCGGCCACTATACTTATACCTGCCATGGTGGCTTTCTGAATGAGTTCAAAACTGGCCCTTCCGCTCAGCAAAAGAATGGAACCTGCAAGCGGTAATAACCCCTGGAGCAAAGCCCATCCAATAAGTTTGTCCAGCGCATTGTGCCGGCCTACATCTTCCTGCATATTAATGAATTCTCCATGGGAAGAAAAAAGGGCTGCCGCATGTAAGCCGCCGGTGCGGTTAAACGCCTCCTGCTGCTCTCTTAATTGCTGAGGAAGGCGGCAAAGTATTGCTGCGTCTATTTTTTCATTTAATCCTGGTTTTTCATAAGTGGAAACTGTATGTATGGCTTCAATGCTCGATTTGCCACAGACGCCACAACTTGACGTCGTATAAAAATTTCTTTCCGTGTTATTTAATTGCGGGACTACATTATTTTCTAACCGCACATTTATATTATTCCCGGTAAATTTTTGAGGTTTTATTTCCGCTATGCTTTGGAAATCTTTTATTATGCCTTCTGTAAATAAAAATCCTGCAGCCAGCAAATCGTCATAACCCGGCGTACGCATTGTAACAGAAATGGTTTGTGAGGTTATCTTGTTATCCTGGATCCAGGTGAGCGAAATTTCCAGCGGTTCTTCTACAGCGAGTACATCCAGGCAGTTTACTATTAAATCCCCGGGGCCGACCCTTGTAATGCCAACCTCTTGCATAGAAGCATTACCAATTGCATCAGTGTTCATGGTGAATAAAATGTTTGGCTTCTTCCATTGCTCCTTTGGTATCAATGCTCTTCATCAGCCTGGCATCATCGGGCTGATATTTACCTGCTTGCACATTTTGAAGAAAATGCCGCAGTGAGCGCTGCCCGCTTTTGTAGCGAGTGGTCAGTTCTTTAGCACAGGTATAACGATAATACGCCAACACGGGTTCATACATTTTTTTATTCTCATTGTAAAATGCAGCTGCCAGTGTTTCATCGCCTAGGGATTCAATGAATTTTTTTATGGCTTCACTATCAAGGTAAGGATAGTCGCAGCCAATTAAAAGAATGTCTGCGCCGGGAAAATTCCGGAACGCCGTGAGCAATGCACTGATGGGGCCGTTGCCTGCAAAGGGCACTTCATCAACCATACAATTATAGGCATAGCTTATACCCGGGGCCTGTATGGCATTGCAACTGATATGCACCTGCTGACAAAGGGGCACCAACATTTCGTATACGTGGTACCGTTGTTCTAACTGGTGATAAATGAGCTGGCTTTTATCTTTGCCCATTCTCCTGCTGATACCTCCGGCGGCCACGATTCCATATAATGCGGTTGTTTGCATGTGGGAGTTATTATCCCGAATATACAGCATTCGCAGCTTTTTTACATTTTCAATAATTTAAGCGGCTTCAATGGGATTAATTTTATAGTTAGCGGGGGTAAAAAATAAATAGAGTATTTTTAAAATAAAAAATGTCATCATCGGAACATCATCTTTACATACTCTCCAATGGCAGGGTAGCGGCCATTAGCAGAAATACCGGCGAAATAGTATGGGAAGTTAAACTTAAAAAACTCCTGGGTAGTTCCATGATTAGAGCCATCGGGCAGATACGCCTGGAGGGAGATAAATTATTTATTGGCATTGCCGGCCATATAGCTTGCCTCCGTGTAAATGATGGCAGCCTGGTCTGGAAGAATGAATTGAAAGGATGGGGGTACCAGTTTGTAAGTATGTCTGGCGCAGATAATGAAGAAGCTGCAGCAACTACACAACAGCGGCAGGCGGCAGCTGCATCTGGCGCTGCAGCTTCATAAAATGCCCCTGTCAAAAAAGGCAAAAGA
>JBDSWG010000304.1:0-17541 GCA_039926825.1 Ferruginibacter sp. | reverse complement strand
GCATTACACGTGCCTGGGAGCGGATTGTAGAAGTAAATAAAACAGGTGAAATAGTTACCGGTATTGTTACCAGCAAGACCAAAGGCGGACTTATTGTTGATGTTTTCGGAATGGAAACTTTCCTTCCGGGTTCTCAGATTGATGTGAAGCCTGTAACAGATTATGACCAGTTTGTAGGTAAGACGATGGAATTTAAAGTGGTGAAAATAAATGAAGCCATTAAAAATGCCGTTGTTTCTCACAAAGCCCTTATTGAAAGCGATATTGAAGCACAACGTGCGGAGATTATAGGTAAACTTGAAAAAGGACAGGTACTGGAAGGAACCATTAAAAATATCACAGATTTCGGAGCCTTCCTGGATCTTGGTGGATTAGATGGTTTACTATATATCACAGATATTTCATGGGGCCGCATCAACCATCCTTCAGAAGTGCTGAAACTGGACCAGAAATTAAATGTGGTGGTATTAGATTTTGATGATGATAAAAAACGTATTTCTCTTGGCCTGAAGCAGCTGACTCCGCATCCATGGGATACGCTTGCAGAAAACATGAAAGAAGGTGAAGTAGTGAAAGGTAAAGTCGTCAATATTGAAGATTACGGTGCCTTCCTGGAAATTATGCCAGGGGTAGAAGGCCTTGTTCACGTAAGTGAAATTACCTGGGCTAATACACCAATAAATGCAAAAGAATTCTTCACCCTGGGTGATGAGTACGAAGCCAAAGTTGTTACCCTGGATAAGGATACCCGTAAGATGAGTTTGTCTATCAAGCAGCTTACAGAAGATCCCTGGAGTACAATTGAAAACAGGTTCCCGGAAGGAAGCAAGCATATGGGTACCGTTAAGAACATTACCCCTTATGGCGTATTTGTAGAATTGTCTACCGGCATAGGCGGCATGATTCACATCAGTGACCTAAGCTGGCTGAAACGCTTCAATAACCCTAACGAATACACGAAAGTTGGGAATGAAATTGAAGTTATTATTCTGAGCATTGATAAAGATGGCCGCAAACTCCAGTTAGGACACAAGCAGATTGAAGAAGATCCCTGGAATAGCCTGGAATCTACATTCGGCATCGGAAGTCTTCATGAAGGCACTGTAATCCGCAAGGATGATAAAGGCGCTGTAGTTCAGCTTCCTTATGGCCTGGAAGGATTTGCACCGGCACGTCACCTTCAAAAAGAAGATGGTGGTACCATTTCCAATGATGACATTGCCCAGTTCATTGTTATTGAGTTTGATCGCAGCGACAAGCGCATTGTATTAAGCCATACCCGCATTTGGGAGCAGGAAAAAGAAGAAGAGAAGCAGGTGGTAGCAAAAGAAAAGCGTGTGGAAGCAGAACAAACCAAGAAAGCTGTTAAGACTCTCCAGAGCAAAGTGGAAAAAACCACTTTAGGTGATCTGAGCGCCCTGGCTGATTTGAAAGCTAAAATGGATAATAATGCTGCCGCAGCGCAGGAAACCAAAGCAGAACCAACAGCTGAAACAAAAGCTGAACCGGCTGCTGAAGAGACTGAAGCACCGGCTACAGAAGATAAGAATACAGAAGCAGGCGAGTAAAATCTCCTGTCACCTTTTATATACGCTGGCTCAATAAAATGAGCCAGCGTTTTTTATTTAAGTAATTCGAAATGAAAATTTGTATGTCATCCCTTATTTCAAAGAAGGGTACTACATCAAAAAAAATTGTTACCTGTATAAATTATTAATTGTAAAAGGAACATGTTGAATAAAAAAAGAGAATACAATCTTCATGTAATCTCTTTTCTAAAGTGGTGACCCACACAGGACAGTTTTCAAACCATTTATTAGAAAGATCCAGGAAAATAATGAGTTAAAGGCTCTTATACTAGTTCAGATGCTGCAACCTGCTATATTTCCAAGGAAGCTGAAAGTAGCATAGTCATTGTATTTATACTCCCTCGGGGGTTTGTAAAAGTGAAGTTCTTATGATAGTTATTAGGCTCTGGTCAGTTTCTTCCGGGAGTTTATCATTTTTGCATCTTTGAATTTGGAGCTTACAGGCACATGTAATTCATAAGTCCTGTTAAAAGCCTCCTGGTTGAGTTTGAACCTTTCTGAAAGGATGCGGATAGTATCTTTAGATAAACCTTTCTTATAATTGAGCATATCAGAAACCAACCCTTCACTTACATCCAACAAGTTGGATAAATCAACTGCTTTCATTTTATGGTCTTTCATTAAGGATTTCAATAGTTCAATCGGGTCTGCATCATCAAAGCTGTTATGTTCTAAATCGTATTTTTCAATGAGCAGGTTAAGCAATTCAATTTCATCCTGAGCTGCTTTGGTTTTTTGGCGCTGTCAACCAATGCTTCAAGTGCATTACAATACCTTTTGTATTGTGCATCAGTTTTAATGATTTTATATTGTAATGTTTCCATTGTAATTATTTAATAAATGTTTACAGCGTCTCACTCCCTAACCTTCTTTAGAAATTTTCAACTTCGCTTTATCATGCTCTTTAAAAGCATTCGATGCTTCAAGGTGTTTTTCCATTGCGTCCATATCATCACCTGCAATAGTTGAACTGAACACATAGGCTTTCAGCAGCATCCTCACATAAGGTGATGGGTCTTGCTGTCTTGTTAATTTTCTTAATGCAAGCATATAATCATCACGATAAACAGTTGGAATAATAATTTTTGATTGCCCCTGTTTTACCAGTTCTGCATTCATCATAACCCTTGCTGTTCTTCCATTGCCATCGAGGAAAGGATGTACTTCACTTATCAGGAACATCATGTAAGCTGCTTTTGCAAAAGGGTCAGTAAGTGCCTGGTAAAAATCAAAGCCTTTTATTAATGTCCCTTTTACAAGAGTATGGTCAACAAAATGGGTATCTCCCGCCCGGTTGTTTTTATCTTTAAACTGGCCAGGCTTTTTTGAAGTTCTTGCACTCAACAAAACCTTATGCCTGTATAAAAGTATCACCAGCAGTTCTTCCGGTTTGCCGGGTGTTATATTCATTTCCTCCCTGTTGCTTACCAGCTTATACGTTCCCAATACATCATGGGAATCTTCATCCCGGTTGGGCATAGGTGTTTCCGTTTCTATTATCTTTTTTGCATCTTCCAATTCAAACTCAGTACCCTCAATGAAGTTTGAAAAATAGGCTTCAAAAAAAGCAAAGTTTCTGAACGACTGGTTGCTGGTATTTTTTTCCGGAAGTGCAGCAAACTCTTTTTGTTTTAGTTCAATAAATAGTTTTTCAAAAAGTGGTAACCGTGCAGGGTCATAAGGGTTGCCAAATGCCCTTGCCACTGCAACGGGAGAAGATAATATTTTAGAAGGTTGTGTATTTAGTAAGGCACTGATAAATTTATTAAGTTTTCCAAACTCGGTTTGCATGCCCAGCTTTTCAGCTATTGACCTTGCTTTATCCCTTAGTTCATTTAAACCAGCTTCACCTTTTACCCTTATTATCTGTTCCAGTCGCTCTTCCAGTTCGGGCAACATAATGGTTTTTGATTCCGGGCCGGGTTGCCGGGATACCTGCATATTTTCCAGTAAAGCCCTTTCTAATTGAGACGCATACAATTCGCCGGAAAATGGATTATCGCCTTCTATTGGGCCCCGCCCTTCCATAAAGCGTAGTGTGATGCCCGGCAGGTTTATTTTTTTAGTGTACGTGTAAGTAAGAAAAATATGCCCTGCTGATGTTGGTTTAAACTCCAATGCCGACCGGTGGCTGAGCATGGAACCCGGATACAGTTTGCCCAGGATGGCAAAAAAGTTTCGTCTTACAATGGTTTCCGGGCTATCAGTAAAATTGGGCGAATAAATACGGGCAGCAATCTTTCTCAGCTTACCAGCTTTTTCCAGTTTGGAAATTTGTTTGCTCATTGCAGAGTCACTGGATGAAAAGACTACTTCCTGAAGGTGTATCGGTAAAATATTTTCCATTATAATTGAAGTATATAGCTAAATTAGCAAATATTTTCCATTATAAGTCTGTTTTTGGATAATTATTTCCATTAAGAGAATAATTTAGAAAAACTCTCGGTTATTAAAATTTTCCACTAAGGAGCATATTTAAGTCTATAATGGCGAATATTTTCCAATAAGGAGAGATTTGAAGAGAATATTTTCCAGTATTAAGAAAGTGAAGTTAAAGTCAGGCTGATATAGAAAATTATGACCTGTGTTATTCTTATTTTATGCCTTTAAAGGTTCCCATTTGTTCTGATAATCAACAATCTTCCCCTTTAAAAGCCTAAGCTGGCCGTTATAATCTTCGGACAGACCAGCCACTTTTGCAGAAGGGATAATGTAAAAATCAAGCAATACAGACGGGTCTGCAAACCCTATTTTTATACACTACCACCACAATGAAATGATTTAGCTGCTGCCCTCAAATTATTAACCACAATGGAACTATATCCTTGGACTAACTTCACATCAACTGAAACAGATGAACCATTTTTTGCTTTAATGATAAGGTCAATACTTTTTTTGTTACCTAAACTAATAAAAGCATTTACACCTAACCTGTAAAGATTGCCCAATACTAAAAACTCACTTGCCGTACCTGTGTCATATCCTGATTTTCTTACCCTAACTTTTTCCTTTGCTTTAGCCATGCTCATTTTCGTTTAGCTTTTCCAAAATTAATTGCTCTACTTCTTTTCGTTTGAAACCGTAAGTTTTCATCATCAAAATTATCTTACTTATATCTGCCTTAACCTTACGCATTGTATTGACAGTTTCTTTATTACTATCACTGTACCAAGGGCTGCAATGAACGTTTTAAAAGCAGTGATTTACATAATAATTTCTACAACTGGCTATCAGATATTTCTTTCAAGACTGAGGTTAGTTCTTTATACCTGGTTGTTATGGAGGATGTGTTTAAAACCAATGAGGGAGACAGGGATGCAGAAATAAAGAAACTGGAAGCTAAGTTAACCGAGGAAATAAATTTTATGGATGAAGCTGCCCGGGCTCTGGTAAAAGGTGATTTGGATAAGTTTGCCTATAAGAGAATGAAAGAAAACAATGCAAGGACCTGCGCCAATTTTAGAACTCGGATTGCGAAGTTAAAAAGTGTAGATAGTGGGTTCAAAGAATACATAAAGTACAAGATATCACTTATGAGCAATTTAAAGCAGTATTATTCTACTGTAACAATGAAAAGTAAGCAGAAAATGCTTGGTTTGGTATTCCCTGAAAAACTGGTATTTTATAATAACACTTTTCAAACCATGCAGCCCAATGAGATACTAACGCTACTATGCAGTGGTGGCAATAGTTTCAGCGATGGCAAAAAAGAAAAGAGCAGCGGAAATGCTGCTCAGTCCTGTCTGGTGACCGCGTTAGGATTCAAACCTAAAACCTTCTCATCCGTAGTGAGATGCTCTATTCAGTTGAGCTACGCAGCCAATCTGTTTATTTTACCGCTGCTCTATTCTCCCGATGGCTATCGGGATGAGCTACGCAGCCATTTTTATTGGACGGCAAATATACTGAATTCTTCATTCGGGCAAAGGTTTTTTTGACCGAAAGGTAAAATGCCGTTGGCTGATATAACTAATTCCTATCACCATGAAGGTCGTTATGATCTGAGCCAGGAAAGGATCTACATGCCATACCTCTACAAAAACTTTAAGGAGAAAATAGTTTATTACCAGGTTAATAGCAAAGGACACAAAATACCGGAACAGTTGAATTCTTCCCCGTAAGTGGGAATCAATGAAAACAAGGTATTTGTTTAAGAGAAACCCCGTGAAAAAACAAACTGAGGTTGCCGTAAACAGAGCAGCATTATGCGGTTTAAATACAATGTATTGAAGGTCTGCATTCTCATTCCTGAAAACATAATTGAGGCAAACGAAATATATAGCAAGGCCCAATAAAGTATTCGAACCACCACATACGGCATAGCGAAATGTCTGAATCGGAAGAATCCGCCGAAAAGGTGGATAAAAAAAATCCAGTATCGTGTTGAGCTTTTTTTTCATGCAGGACGCAAATCTACATCATTTGTAAAAAAATAAACCCGCCCGAAGGCAGGTTCATTTTTCCACTTGTTGCTCCAAATATCTTAAAATACATAACGTATTGCAAGGCCTCCCCAGTTACCGGAAAAACCATTACCATAGGTATTACCAAATTCAAAAGAGGGTTGCCAGTCCAACGAAATATTTATTGGGGCACCCTTGAATTTATAATCAAGGCCAAGCACACCATCTACGCCTACACTGGAACCACCACCGTACTTGCTGTTATAGAATCCAACGTGAGCACCAGGCCCCACATACCATTTAAGACCAGCTACATTTCCAAGATTACCGTGGAATTCATAAAGCCCGGTTATACGGGAACCGCGATTCCAGAAATAACCCAGGCCCTCAATAGCTGCTTTTTCATTCACAAAATGCTTGAGGGAAATGGCCCCAGGATAAAATTTTACCCCTAATGCAGTTTTATATTCCTGGGAGGTTACATTAGATTGGGCAGAAGCTGCAAAGCCGGTAAAGGCCATTACAGCTACAATTAATAAATACTTCTTCATTTTGACTGGTTGGTTTTAGTTGTTAAAATTCAATCCATATTCCGGAATATCATGCCAACAAACTGTTAATCAAATAATTTAGACGAATTGTCAGATGCCTTATTGTATAAAATATTGAAACATTTATTTTAAACGGTTCTCATACCTTCATGCTAACGTTCAATTTAATATAATGAAAATACAATTCTGGACAATTGGAAAAGGCCATGAAGCTTATGTGAAGGAAGGAATTGAAACATTTACAAAGCGCATATCACATTATTTTCCCATTGAATGGAAGATTATCACTTCCCCAAAAAATGCGGGGAACATGGAAGTGGAGGAGCTAAAAGCTAAAGAAGCGGAATTAGTGATAAATACCATAAATGCCGATGACTATATTATTCTCCTGGATGAAAAAGGCAAAAATATTACCAGTGAAAAATTAGCCAATCTCTTACAAGCCAGTGCAAATGAAGCCCGGAAAAATATTATTTTTATAATAGGCGGTGCTTTTGGGGCAGGAGAAAAATTAAAATCCAGGGCAGATTTTATATGGTCGCTTTCTTCGCTTGTTTTCCCGCATCAACTGGTACGGCTGATTATCTCAGAACAAGTTTACCGTGCCTGCACAATTTTAAGAAACGAAAAATATCATCACACTTAAGTTACTTTTGCACCTGCTCAAAAACATTTTATGGATTTTTCAAAATACCCCGTAACCCTGGTTATTATCGCGATAAATGTGCTTGTTTCTTTGGTTGGCTTCAGTAATAACAATTTTGTGGCCCGCACCATCATGTGGCCCTGGAGAGTTAAAAGCAATAATGAGATTCACCGTTTTATAACTTCAGGTTTTTTACATGCTGATTTTATGCATCTCATATTCAACATGTTTACTTTCTTCTTTTTTGGGGCCAGCATAGAACAACGTTTTGCAGTATATGGACTGGGTGGAAATATTTCCTATATACTGCTGTATGTTTCAGCATTAGTTATATCCGATTTACCTTCTTATTTTAAACATAAAGATGATATCAATTACAGGTCTCTGGGAGCCTCCGGTGCCGTTTCTGCTGTAGTATTTGCATCCATTGTTTTTGATCCCTGGACGACGCTTTGGCTTTATGGAGCGTTCAGGATTTCAGCGCTGATATTTGCTGTGTTGTACATCGTGTATTGCGTCTATATGAGCCGGAAAAGCACTGATAATGTGAACCATGATGCGCACCTTTGGGGTGCCTTATACGGGCTCGTATTTACTATAGCCCTTATTGCTCTTATGCAGCCGGCTTTATTTGACGGCATTATACAGGAGTTAAAATCACCCAGCTTTTTTGGAAGAAATTAAATTTATTTTAAGGAGGCTTTTCTCGTTACCTGATAACCTGAAACGTTCGTCCGGCCGGTGGTTTACTACCCAGAAAATTTTATGCTGCGATTCCAGTACCCAGGCATTTTCTTTTTCAATCCTGGAGAGTTTTAGATCAGAAAAATAGCGGCTGAGTTTTTTCTTTACGGGCCGGCCACTGGGTTTAAACATACCGAAGGGATAAAAATAATCTCCCTTTTTTACGGGACGAAGCAGGATAGGGAAAGAAATTTTATGTGCATCTACCGTGACAACATTCCGGTTAATGTCCGGTGTGGCGACCGCCGCAATTTTCTTTATCTCTAATTTTCCTTGTGGAAATAAAATAGATTCATCTGATGCTTCAATAACCAGGGGGAAATTCTCTACTGAATGCAAGGCAGATATGATAAACCAGTTACGATTTTTTAAAACCCTATGTGTTGAAGAAATGACCTGGCTCCCGGTGCTGGCTTTTGCGAGCTTTATTAATTCCTGCGTTTGGGTTGGGGCAAAATTAAAGGGATGGAAAATTTCATACACGAGGGTCGTTAACGGGGATGCTTTCAATAATTTATTAACCGGCACTTGCCAGGTCTCTCCCTTATGCCCTACAAGTTTTTTTATATCCTGGTCAAGCCCTTTCTTATAAATTTCCCGGATTTCATTAAAGCGGGTAATATTCGAGGCCAGGTTTTGCCGCACCTGTGGAAATACCTTTTCTATCCCGGGCAATAACTGGTTCCTGAAATAATTTCGTGTATAGTTATCCGTTAAGTTACTCGCATCTTCTCTCCAGGCCAGGCCATTATCGAAGGCATATTCCAGTAATATTTTTTTTGTAGCAAATAAAATTGGGCGGGCAATGTTTCCTGACAACGGTGTTATAGCTTTAAGGCCATTAATGCCCGTGCCCTTAAAGAAATTCATAAGCAGCGTTTCCACATTATCATCAGCATGATGAGCGGTGAGCAGGCGGGAATAGGGCTTGCCTTCAGAGCCTGCGAGCACCTCCCGGAACCATGCGTAGCGCAATTCCCGTGCGCCTTCCTGCGTAGATTTTTTATGTTCGGCACACCAGTCCGCAGTGTCAAATTTTTTTACAAATACACAAACTTTATATTTCTCCCCTAATAGTTCTACAAAATTTGCATCTTCATCACTTTCTTTGTCCCTAAGCTGGAAGTTGCAATGCGCAATATCAAATTGAAAACCTGCCACAGAACATAATTGCGTTAATACAACTGAATCCACCCCACCACTAACGGCTACCAGTAACCGGTCACGCTTATTAAATAATTGTTCCCTCGAAATATAATCTTCAAAGGATTGCTGCAGGCTCTTATTGTTTAAATTAATATCAGAAGGTAAGGTCTTCATAAGCCGCTGTTAATTCATATAAATTATGCATTTCATTTTTTTCCTTACAGGCTTCCATCCCTTTCTCATATACTGTTATGGCTTCCGGTATTTTTTGCTGGCGCTCATATAAACGTGCCAGGTGATAATAACTGCCTGTGTAACCAGGATCTGCGTGCAGGATAGACGTAAATAATGTCTCAGCCTCATCATCACGCCCCTGCTTTATAAATTCCAGCGCCAGGGCATGCTGCAGGAAGTTATCTCCCGGGCTTTCTACCAGCATATTTTGCAACTTTTCAATCCTTTCCATGCTCAAAAAATTTACCCGTGAAGTTTTCAGTTACCTTTGCAACGCTTATATTTGCATTAGTTGCATAAACAACTTTTTTGTTCATCAGCTGCTTTCGCAGCTACTTTAAAGGCTACAAGCGTATGAAGATTTTGGTTTGTATCAGTAAAACTCCTGATACCACGGCAAAAATAGCTTTCACAGATAACAATACGAAATTTGCTACCGATGGCGTACAATGGATAATTAATCCATACGATGAATGGTACGCCCTTGTGCGGGCCATTGAATTAAAGGAAAAAGCTCCGGATACTGTTTTGCATCTTGTAAATGTTGGCCTGGCAGACAGTGATCCTATCATTCGCAAAGCCCTCGCATTAGGTGGTGATGAAGCCATTCGTGTTAACTCCGGCAATGCAGATTCTTACAATGTTGCTGCACAAATAGCCGCCGTGGCAAAAGATGGCAATTACGATTTAATATTTACCGGTAAAGAAACCATTGACTACAATAATTCTTCCATCGGCGGCATGCTGGCCGAAATGCTGGACCTGCCTTATATTTCCCATGCTGTTAAGTTTGATATTGATAATGGTACTGCAACTGTAATAAGGGAAATAGAAGGGGGAGAAGAAACAGATAAAGTGAGTGTACCCGTAGTCGTTAGTTGCCAGAAAGGCATGGCGGAGCAACGCATTCCTAATATGAAAGGTATCATGG
The DNA here is from genome assembly GCA_039926825.1 of Ferruginibacter sp. Classification (GTDB taxonomy): domain Bacteria; phylum Bacteroidota; class Bacteroidia; order Chitinophagales; family Chitinophagaceae; genus Ferruginibacter. The sequence continues at coordinate 7,297 of JBDSWG010000304.1, read as the reverse complement.
GTGCCCGCTCCAAACCTTTAAAAGTGGTGGAACCGGTTGAAGCCGAAAACCTGACAGAAGTGAAAGCCTTTGAACTGCCTCCACCAAAAGCCGGGGTGAAAATGATTTCCGCAGACAACCCGGAAGAATTGGTGAAATTGCTGCACGAAGAAGCCCGTGTAATATAATTTTTTGTAACCGGCAGGTAGCTGCCTCAATATATTAGTATGAGTGTTTTAGTTTTTATAGACCAGGCAGATGGACAGATAAAAAAATCTTCATTCGAAGCCGCTGGGTATGCCGCTCAGACTGCATCATTATTGCAAACTGAAGCAGTTGGAATAGTGCTGGGCGATTGTAATGATGACTTAGCAGCCCTGGGAAATTATGGACTAAAAAAAATCTATACAGTAAAAGACCCTGTTTTAAATAATGTGGATGCACAGGTATATACTAAGGTATTGGTGCAGGCAGTAGAAAAAATCGGGGCTGATGTTATTATTTTCACACACAACAGTACAGCAAAAGCCGTAGCACCAAGATTAAGTGTGGCGTTAAAAGCCGGTCTTGTTGCTGGCGCAAATGCCTTGCCCGAAGTAGGCGAAGGCTTCACGGTGCGTAAAACAGTTTTCAGTGGTAAAGCTTTTGCAGATGTAAATATTTTGTCTGACAAAAAAATAATTTCCCTGAGTCCAAATGCCTTACAGATTGCGGCCGGCAGTGGTACAGCAGAGGTTGAAGCCTTACAGGTAAGCATACCCGCTGCAAAAGTAGAAACGGTAAATGTAGATAAAGTATCCGGCGAAGTATCGTTGAGTGAAGCGGATATTGTGGTGAGCGGCGGACGTGGCCTAAAAGGCCCTGAAAATTGGGGTTTGGTTACTGAACTTGCAGATTTGCTGGGCGCTGCTACAGCTTGTAGCCGGCCGGTTGCTGATATTAACTGGCGGCCGCATCATGAGCATGTGGGACAGACGGGTCTTGCCATTGCGCCTAATTTATATATTGCCATCGGTATTTCCGGGGCCATACAGCACCTTGCCGGTGTAAACCGCAGTAAGACAATTGTAGTCATCAATAAAGATCCTGAAGCACCTTTTTTTAAGGCTGCAGACTATGGCATTGTGGGTGACGCTTTTGAAGTGGTTCCAAAAATTATTGATGCTGTAAAAAAACTCAAAGGCGTAGCCTGAGTTCATTAATCTTATTCATGAGCCTTTCGCAACCGCGAAAGGCTTTAATTTTTTATATTTGTAACTAAAGCAGGGCGGATGAAAAAAATTGAACTCGAAATAGTTGCCTTATCTCATAGCATAACTCAGACGCATTCCTATGCCGTTGTATTAGGTGAAATAAATGGTTTGCGCCGCCTGCCCATTGTGATTGGTGGATTTGAAGCCCAGGCTATTGCCGTGGCGCTGGAACGTATGAATCCCAGCCGGCCCCTCACACATGACCTTATGAAAAATTTTATGATTGCTTTCAATGTAGAGTTGCATGAAATCATTATTACGGATTTACAGGAAGGAATATTTTTTGCAAAACTTGTATGCAGTTCTGCTAACGATACCGTAGAAATTGATTCCCGCACCAGTGATGCGCTTGCCCTGGCAGTGCGTTTTGGATGCCCTGTATATACGTATGAAAATATTTTAAACCAGGCCGGTGTCTTAATGGAAGATGACCAGAAAAGCGGTACCACGCCAGCACCTATAACATCAGAAACCGGTGGCAGTGACAACTTGAAATCTATGAGCATTATGGAGCTGGAAACTTTACTCAGTGATGTGCTGGAACAGGAAGACTACATCAAAGCCATTGCCATCAGGGATGAAATAAAAGCCCGGAAAAAATAACCGGCATGATCGCTTTTCCACATGCCAAAATAAATCTGGGCCTGCAAGTCATTGAAAAAAGGACGGATGGTTTTCATAATATCAATACTCTTTTTTATCCCATCACCTGGCAGGATATCCTGGAGGTAATTGAATTGCCTGGAAGTGAAGAAACAAACTTTCATTCCACCGGGTATTTATTTGAATCGCAAGAAAAAAACCTGTGTGTAAAAGCCTGGGATATGTTGAAAGAAAATTTTCCTGGTTTACCACCCGTTAAAATTCATTTACATAAAACCATCCCCCTGGGTGCCGGGCTGGGTGGGGGTTCCTCAGATGCCGCTGAAATGCTGATGCTGTTGAATAAAAAATTTAACCTCGAATTGTCCGGTACAGACCTTCAAACTACCGCAGCCCGCCTCGGAAGTGATTGCGCCTTTTTTACACAACCACTGCCCTGCCTGGCTTCCAGCCGTGGTGAAGTATTGTCGCCCATTTCCATAAAGCTTGATGAATATAAAATTTTGATTGTTTGTCCTCCCATACACGTGCGTACTGCTGAAGCATTCCAACGCATAAAACCTGCACCTCCTGCGTATGACCTTTCTGAAATAATTAAAACTTCTCCGCCGAATTGGAAAAATAAATTGGGTAATGATTTTGAAACTACTATTTTTTCGGAGCACCTAATATTAGCGCAAATCAAGGAACAGCTTTACAACGCAGGAGCTGTTTATGCCAGTATGAGTGGCAGTGGCAGCAGCCTGTTTGGTATATTTTTGAAAAATGCTGAGCCTGAAATTATTTTCCCTGCAGGATGCATTTCAAAATGGGTCTAAAAAAAATTTATTTATCTTTACGGTATCACACTACAGTTGACCATAGCACAATTTCTTTCTTCAAATCTCGATCTACTTAATCATCGATGATAATCAGCTACGAATTCAGGATAATATAATTCCTGATTTTTCCACATTTTAGTTTTATCAAATCTTTCCATTTAATTACCATCTCTTTATCTATTATATCATGACTGAAACACATCACCTCACAGAAAACAGTACCCAATACTTTGAACTTGAAGAAAAATATGGTGCCCACAATTATCATCCATTACCCGTCGTTCTGCAAAAAGGAAAAGGGGTGCATGTCTGGGATGCGGATGGGAAAAAGTATTTTGATTTCCTGAGTGGTTATTCTGCCGTAAACCAGGGCCATTGCCATCCGGAGATAATCAAAACGTTAGTAAAGCAGGCCAGCGAACTCACCCTGACTTCCCGTGCTTTTTACAACACCAGCCTCGGGGAATATGAAAAATATATTACCAAACTTTTTGGCTACGATAAAGTCCTGCCTATGAACACCGGCGCCGAAGCCGTAGAAACTGCGCTTAAGCTTTGCCGTAAGTGGGCTTACCAGGTTAAAGGCATCCCGGAGAATGAAGCCATTATTGTCGTTTGCAGTGAAAATTTTCATGGGCGTACGTTGGGCATTATCAGTTTCAGCACAGATCCTACGGCTAGTAAAAACTATGGCCCCTTTATACCGGGTTTCCAGGTTATTCCATATAATAATACCGACGCACTGGAGAAAGTTCTTGAAAATAAAAATGTTGCTGCATTTCTATTTGAGCCCATACAAGGGGAAGCCGGAGTAGTAGTACCTGGCGAGGGATATTATAAAAAAGTAAGAGAAATCTGCAGTGCCCGCCAGGTGCTCATGGTAGCTGACGAAATTCAGTCTGGGCTATGCCGCACAGGTACTATGCTGGCTTGCGATTTTGAAGATGTGCGGCCAGACATTGTCATTCTGGGCAAAGCCTTAAGCGGTGGAGCCATTCCGGTAAGCGCAGTATTAGCAGATGATGAAGTAATGCTTACTATTAAACCGGGCCAGCATGGAAGTACTTATGGTGGCAATCCTCTCGCCTGCAAAGTGGCTATAACAGCGCTGCAGGTATTGCAGGATGAAAACATGGCAGCAAATGCCCTGGAAAGGGGTGAACAACTCAGGCAAGGGCTCCATTCATTAAATATTCCTTTTATTAAAACAATACGTGGCCGTGGGCTGCTGAATGCGATCGTTTTAGATCACCCTTCCAAAGATGCCGCCTGGGATTTTTGTGTGATGATGATGCAACATGGCTTACTGGCAAAACCCACACATGGAGATAAAATTCGCTTTGCTCCACCCCTGGTTATTACTGAAGAACAATTGTCAGAAGCACTAATTTTTATTAAAGAAAGTGCCGCAGCATTTGCGTCTAGTTAAGGAGGTTACCTTTGTAAAAAAATAAATATGGATACCCATCTTCATCACGATCACATTGAGTCGCATTTAAAAAGTTCAGATTTATTGCGGGATGTGGTGATTGGTATGAGTGATGGGCTTACGGTTCCATTTGCCCTGGCTGCCGGCCTCAGTGGGGCCGTTGACAGTAGTTCTATCATCGTTATAGCGGGTATCGCAGAAATAGCTGCAGGTAGCATTGCCATGGGCCTTGGAGGATACCTGGCGGGAAAAACTGAACAGGATCATTACGAGAGTGAAGTAAAACGTGAACATTATGAAGTAGATAATCTTCGTCACAAAGAAATTGAAGAAACAAAAGAATTTTTTGCCAATATCGGCCTGAGTGAAAAGTTACAGGAACAGGCCACAGAAGAGATTGCCCGCGATAAAAGTCGTTGGGTAGATTTTATGATGAAGTATGAACTCGGGCTTGAGAAGCCGGACCCCAAAAGAGCAACTAAAAGTGCGCTTAATATCGGGCTCTCTTATGTAGCTGGCGGCATCATTCCTTTAAGTCCGTATTTTTTTATTTCAGATTCTTCCGAAGCCCTGCAATATTCGGTTATAGCAACGCTCATCTGTCTTTTTGTATTTGGTTTTTTTAAAAGTAAAATAACGGGTGTAAATAAATGGGCAGGTGCCATCAGGGTAACAATGATTGGCGCTTTAGCCGCCGCTGCTGCCTTCGGTGTTGCAAAATTATTTGAGCACATGTAATCATGTGGGCGTATCCAGGCTGTGCTTTTGATTACTCGAAATATTTTCCATCGTCCAGGTGATGGTTTTAATAAACTCTTTTTGCCTGACCGGGCAATCACCTTTTTTACAAATGGGACAGGAAGTGGGGAGGCATCCATCAGAATGGACAAATAACTCAACCGTTTCGCCATATTGCTCCCTTACCAAACCAGATAATAAATCTATTTCTTTATGGGCTTCATTTACATTAAAATACCAGGGTACTGTCAGATGGCAATCCAGGTGTAAAGTCGGGCCGTATTTAATGATGCGGAGGTTGTGCAAATCAATCCAGTTTATACTGCGTCTACTGTTTAGCGTGAGTACGAGCTGGCGAATAAGTTTAACGTCAGCTTCATCCATAATTCCTGCGATGCTTGTTCGTAGAATTGAATAACCGGTATAAATAATGATGAGTGCAAATATTATCGCTACGGCCCCGTCTATCCAGGCTATGCGGGTAAAGTATAGAAGCCCCAGGCCCGCTATGATGCCTATGGTTGTATAGGTATCAGACCGAAGGTGTTTACCACCAGCAATAAGTGCCATCGAGTTGGTCTTTTTCCCTGTTTTTATACTAATTCCCCCGGCAATGTAATTAATAACTGCAGTGCCTGCCATAAGAATTATACCTATATCAAGACGGGCAAGCTCTCCGGGGTGTAACAGGTTTAAAATGGCTTTGTAAATAACAAATATTCCCGCAACAGATATTAATGTGCCTTCAATAGCAGCCGTAATAAATTCAACTTTTCCATGCCCATATGGATGATCCATGTCTTTTGGACGGGAAGAAACACTGAGGCTGTATAATCCAATAAACGCAGCGGCTACGTTTACAATACTTTCCAGGGCATCAGTGAGTATAGCAACAGAATTTGTAAGGTACCAGGCATAAAGTTTAATAGCCAAAAGTAAGACGGCAACAGCCGCGAGTCGCCGCTGCAATGCAAGATTAGAAGTTGCTTGAGTCAATAACAATTAAACTGGTTAAAGAGTCAAAGATACAACCACGCCCTTATATGTGCCCGCTTCCGGCCAAATCATACCGTTAATTTTCAATCCATTAATTTTGCCCTTCACTTAACATTGCAATATGAATTTCCAGCTTTCTGAAGAGCACCTGATGATACAACAGGCGGCCCGTGATTTTGCACAGAATGAATGTCTCCCGGGAGTAATTGAAAGGGATGAAAAACAAAAGTTTCCAAAAGAAGTTATAGAAAAATTGGCTGATTTAGGTTTTATGGGTATGATGGTAGACCCGGCTTATGGAGGAAGTGGTTTAGATACCATTAGCTATGTATTGGCCATGGAAGAAATAAGTAAGGTAGATGCCAGCGTGAGTGTTTGCATGAGTGTAAATAACAGCCTGGTTTGTTACGGGCTGCAGGAGTATTGTACAGAAGAGCAAAAACATAAATATCTCACCCCTTTGGCACAGGGTAAAAAAGATGGGGAACTTTACCTGGGGGCTTTTTTACTAAGTGAGCCGGAAGCTGGTAGTGATGCCACCTCTCAAAGAACAACAGCCGAAGACAAAGGGGATCATTATCTTTTAAACGGAACTAAAAACTGGATAACCAATGGTAATTCTGCCAGCGTTTATCTCGTCATTGCCCAAACTGACCTTAGTAAAGGCAGCCGCGGAATAAATGCATTTATTGTGGAAAAAAACTGGCCGGGCGTACAGGTAGGGGCGAAGGAAAATAAACTCGGTATCCGTGGCAGCGACACACATAGTATTTTGTTTACGGATGTGAAAGTACCTAAGGAGAATCGCATAGGCAAAGAAGGATTCGGATTTAAATTTGCCATGAAGACCCTCGCCGGAGGCCGTATTGGTATTGCTTCCCAGGCATTGGGAATAGCTTCCGGAGCCTTTGAACTATCTGTGAAGTATAGTAAAGAAAGGAAAGCTTTCGGGACAGAAATTATGAACCACCAGATTATCCAGTTTAAACTGGCAGATATGGCTACACGCATTGAAGCCAGCCGCCTGCTTTGCCTGAAAGCAGCCTGGGAAAAAGATCAGAAAAAAGATTATACACTCAGCAGTTCTATAGCAAAAGTTTTCAGTAGCGAAACAGCTATGTGGACGGCGACAGAAGCCGTGCAGATACATGGGGGTTATGGTTTCGTGAAAGAATACCATGTAGAGCGAATGATGAGGGATGCAAAAATTACCCAGATTTACGAAGGCACCAGTGAGGTGCAACGCATCGTTATTAGCCGGACAATTCTCAAAGACTAGTGTATGCAAAATAAAAAAGGCAGGAAACCCACTCATGATTTCCTGCCTTTTTTATGTGTGGAGAAACCTAACTAGTTAACCCTCAAAAAGTCACTTTACAAAAAATGGTATAAATATTCCAGTAAACCCCTTGAAGATATTTGAAGAGGAGTACCCAACGTAAAATTGCCTCTGTACGCCAGAGGATCATTCGTCGTTT
>JBDSWG010000303.1:0-4145 GCA_039926825.1 Ferruginibacter sp. | reverse complement strand
GTTACCGGATATAAGGCGGAAAATAACGGCTATAACCGCAATAACTAAAAGAATGTGTATGATTCCACCGGCATGAAAACCAAAGAAACCAATTGCCCAGGCAATAACTAAAATTACTGCGATGGTGTAAAGTAATCCTGACATGATAATTATATTTTAGGTTAAAAAAGTTTTTAAAACCAATTTATAATCTATTGGTTGTCATAATTTTTTCAAATGCTATGCCAAGAATTATTTGTTCTCTATAAAAACCGGCAAGGGGTACGCATATCAATTAATATATTAAGGTAGTGTAAAGTTGATTCCAAATAATGATTGCAGATTTTGAGTAGGTAATTCCTCAATTATTATTGGCAGCATTTATTAAAGTTTGAACCGAAATATTTACAGAATTTAGAATTTCCCCTGGAGATAATACTTCCCCTATAAAGTTTTGACCGGTGAGCTTTTCATACAATGAAATATAACGGGTGCTAATTTCAGCTATTTTTTCATCTGAAAAAGTTGGAACTTCCTGGCCTTCCAATCCCATAAAATCATGTTGCATCAACCATTCCCTTACAAATTCTTTACTCAATTGTTCCTGCTTTTCTCCACGGGATAAACGCTCCCCAAATCCTTCAGCCATAAAATACCGGGAGGAATCCGGCGTATGAATTTCATCTATCAGAATAATTTCATTACCCCGCTTTCCAAATTCATATTTTGTATCTGCGAGTATCAATCCACGTTCCGCAGCAAGAGACTTTCCCCGGGCAAAAAGTGCCAGGCTATAGTTCTTCAGGGCCTCCCAATCTCCGGGAGTGGTTAACTGCTGGTTAATGATTTCAGTTTCACTGATGTCTTCATCATGACCGGACGATGCTTTTGTGGACGGTGTTATGATGGGCGTTTCAAAAAAATCATTCTCTTTCATTTCTTCCGGAAGTACATTGCCACACAGTACCCGATGCCCTGATTTGTAAGTTCTCCAGGCGTGGCCGGTTAAGTTTCCTCTTACAACCATCTCCAGTTTTATGGGTTCACATTGTAAGCCTAAACTTACATTCGGAGCCGGTAATGAAAGCAGCCAATTGGGGCAGACGTCGCTACAGGCCTGCATCATATAAGAAGCCAGTTGCGTAAGTACCTGGCCTTTGTATGGAATAGGCCGGGGTAATATTACATCAAATGCTGAAAGGCGATCGCTGGCTACCATCACAACATAATTTTTACCTATTGAATAAACATCGCGGACTTTTCCCTGGTAAAAACTGGTAACGTCGTCAAATTGAAACCTCTCCATTCAGCAAAGTAAAATGAACAGTTTTAAAAAAAATAATATCTGTAGTTTTAGTTTTAACGAAACGGGGAAAAAATAAATTTATTTACATCATAAGTATGCTTATTTTGCCCCATAATTTCAAAACCAAAACTACCAGATATGAGAAAACTCACAGGATATTTGGTTACATTTCTACTTGCCAATTGTATAGCATTAACTTCAATGGCGCAAAATGTAACCATAAGTGGAAATGTCAGGAACAGCAATACTCGTGAAAATAGTTCTGCCGTATCCGTTTCTGTAAAAGGTTCCGATGTTGGAACGTTCACAGATGACAAAGGAAATTTTACTATAATAACTTCTAAACTTCCGGCAACTTTAGTTTTTACCTCTATAGGTTATGAACCAAAAGAAGTTGTTGTAAATTCTTCAACGGCTAACCTGGCGGTAGATTTCGTACCGACGAATGCCCTGGGCCAGGAAGTTGTTGTTTCTGCAAACAGAGTTCCGGAAAGAATTTTAGAATCTCCGGTTTCTATTGAACGCGTAAGTGCCGCTGCAATAAGGAATGCTCCTGCAACCAGTTTTTATGACGTATTAAGTACTCTTAAAGGTGTAGACGTTACCACCTCTTCGCTAACATTCCGCTCACCTACAACACGTGGATTTGGGGGAAGTGGAAATACAAGGTTTAATCAATTGGTGGACGGAATGGATAACCAGGCACCGGGCCTCAACTTTTCTGTAGGAGCCATAGTGGGCCTCAATGAACTTGATGTAGATAACCTAGAATTATTGTCCGGAGCCTCTTCGGCATTATATGGTCCCGGTGGTATGAATGGCACATTACTGATGACCAGTAAAAATCCTTTTAAATACCAGGGTTTTTCTTTCATAGTGAAAGAAGGCGTTATGCATACTGACAAATCTGAGCGGCCTGTTAGTTTATATAATAACTGGGCCTTGCGCTGGGGTAAAAAAGTTTCCGAAAAGTTTGCCTTCAAAATTACGAGTGAATTTATTCAAGCTAAAGATTGGATAGGGATTGATTACAGGAATTATAACCGCTCATCCGGAGTATTGATTCCCGGCAACCGCCAGACCGATCCTAATTATGATGGTGTGAATGTGTTTGGGGATGAAACGACCGGAGATATTCGGCCAGTATTATATGGTGTGGCACAGGCAGCTCCTTTCCTGGCCCCTTTTATAAATACCCTCACAACAAAAGCAATCAATGTATCCCGTACCGGTTACACCGAGCGTGAACTAATAGATCCCAATACCATTAATTTCAAACTTGGTGGGTCATTTAATTATAAAATTACTAACAATACGGAAGCGGTACTTGCCGGTTATTGGGGAACCGGAAATACGATATATACCGGGGCTTCCCGTTATTCTATAAAAGATTTTAAGATGGGCCAGTACCGCTTTGAGTTATTAAATAAAGATTGGTTGTTCCGGGCCTATACTACACAGGAGAATGCAGGCCAAACGTATAACCTTGCTGCTACTACCCAGAACTTTAATGAAGCCTGGAAGCCTAGTCCGGGTAACACAGGATGGTTTGCCCAATATGGCCAGGCTTACGTGGCATCTAAACTTGCCGGTGCTTCAGATATAGATGCCCATACAGCTGCCCGTGCTGCTGCAGATAAAGGACGTCCGAAAGTGGGGACTGACCAGTTCAATACGTTGTATAACCGCGTGCGCAAAATTCCCGTGCCAAAAGGAGGAGGTCTGTTGGATCGCTCTGATCTATATAATGTAGAAGGCAATTATAACTTCTCCCGTTTTACTAATTCAGTGGCAGACATTCTGGTAGGAGCAAACCTCCGTAAATATGTATTGAATTCTGAAGGAACATTGTTTGCGGATACTGCTGGCGCAATAGGCATCAGGGAATTTGGCGCTTACGTACAAGCAGCACGTGCCTTGTCCCCCAATTTTAAACTGACTGCCAGCGGCCGTTATGATAAGAATGAAAATTTTGCCGGCCGGTTTACGCCGCGGATTACAGGTGTTTACACAGTTGCTCCTAATAATAACATTCGGTTGTCTTACCAAACAGCTTATCGTTTCCCCTCTACGCAACAACAGTGGATAAACCTGGACCTCAACTCATATAAACTTATAGGTGGAAATGAAGCCTTCCGCGATATCTATCATTTTGATACAAACCCCGCATATGACAGGGATAGCCTGAAAAGAAATAAAGTTGTTTCCCAATCATTCGGGCAACTTAAACCAGAATCCCTTTCTTCTTTTGAACTTGGTTATAAAGGCCTGCAACTGGCTCAGAAACTTTTAATAGATGTGTATGGTTACTATGGCAAATACACAAACTTCCTGGCCCGAAAAACGGTAGTGCAATCTAAAACCGGCAGCCCCATTACACAGGCAGATACTTTAGCCGGGCAACTTTATTCAGTTCCCATTAACTCGCCGGCGAAAATTAATACCTATGGATTTGGTATCGGGTTTGATTACCGCCTGCCAAGGAATTTTGGGATCGGATTAAATTTTGCCTCAGATAACCTGACCAATGTGCCTGCTAATTTTACCACTTCATTTAACTCACCAAAGTACAAACTGAATGCAAGTTTGAATAATACTGGATTTGGTAAAGACAAACGCATGGGCTTTAATGTAACATACCGCTGGCAGGATAAATTCTACTACCAGGGAGATTTGGCTAATGGTGACGTAAATGCTTACCAGACTTTAGATGGCCAGGTAAGTTATAAATTACCTACATCTAAGTCTATTATAAAACTTGGGGCAACAAACCTGCTGAATCAATACTATTATAATGCCGTGGGCAATAGTTATGTCGGTGGACTTTATTACGTGAGTTTCGGTTTCAACATTTATTAAC
>JBDSWG010000302.1:0-3776 GCA_039926825.1 Ferruginibacter sp. | reverse complement strand
TGCCGTTCCATTTGATGATAAAAGCCCGTTCGTAACCAGTGGTATACGGATAGGCGTACCCGCCATTACAACACGGGGTATGAAGGAAAAAGATATGGAATCTGTTGTAAGCCTGGTAGATGAAGTAATGATGAATATTGATGATACTAAAACCATTGAGGTCGTTGGTAAAAAAGTCCATAGCCTGATGAATGAATTTCCACTTTACCCGAACTTACCTGCACATTCTTAAAAAATAATTTTATGTTACAACGTATACAATCTATCTGGTTATTCCTGGCTGCAGCCTCAGCTTTTGCCAGCCTAAAGCTCCCATTTTACAGCGGAACTAATTTAAATGGAATTCCTTCTTATGAATTAATGGGAACGGAAAATTTCCCACTCATGCTACTCACCATTGCCATCGGCGTGCTGGCCCTTATAACAATATTTCTGTATGGTAACAGGACCCTGCAATTACGGCTATGTTATCTTGGAGTTTTGCTGGAAGCTGTACTGATCTTTTTATATTACCGGGAAACCACGCATTTCGCCGGCGGAACTTATGCGCTCACAGCATTATTGCAGGGGTTGAATGTATTATTTTTTATACTAGCCGCACGGGGCATACAAAAAGATGCAACAATAATTAAAGAAAGTAACCGGCTGCGGTAAAACATTCCTTTTTTATAGGAAGTATAGGAAGCGTATAAAGTTAATATATGCCCGAATACTGAATAATTTTTTCATTAGCAAAATCCTAATATTATAGCAAATACAACAATAACTTTCAAAAATTGAAACAGGTGCCCGTACTTATTCCACGGCTTCAAAAGCTTTATATACTCCCTACTATTCGTATCTTTAGTAAAATCATGTAACATGAACTGGAAAGAGCATATCTCATCTGAGCCAGAAATAATGTTTGGTAAAATGGTCATAAAAGGTACAAGAATACCTGTAGAACTTATTTTGGAAAAACTTGCTGCTAATTTTTCTTTTGATGAATTAATCCAGGCATATCCAAGAATAAGCATAAGTGATATACAAGCCTGCTTATTATTTGCCGCAGATAATACCAAACATGAAAAAACACTGGCAGTTGCATGAAGTATTTCCAAATTGTTGCAGATGAAAGCGTAGATTTCAGAATTGTGAGCCAGCTAAGAGAGGTTGGTATAACTGTTTTCTCGATTGCTGAAGATCAACCTTCTATAACAGACAAATCAGTTCTGTCAATTGCCTGCGATAACAAGGCATTACTAATTACTGAAGATAAAGATTTTGGAGAGTTAGTTTTTAGACTTCAATTACCTCATCATGGTATTTTACTCATCAGAATCGAAAAAGCAGATTTGAAAATTCATGCTGTAACTACAGCTATTCAACATCATTATAAAGAAATGATCAATAAGTTTTCAGTTATTAATGACAATAAACTTAGAATTAAAGAATAAGTAACCGGCTGCGTTAATGCTATCACAGGTATTTTCCTGTATAACTTTCTTTTACTTTTTTTAGGTCTCCGGGCACGCCGGCATATACAAGGTTTCCACCTTCGTCGCCGGCTTCCGGGCCCAGGTCAATCACCCAATCTGCAGAACGGATTACATCTGTGTTATGTTCGATTACCAGGATGGAATGTCCCTGCTCAATCAATGCATTAAATGAAGCCAGCAATTTTTTTATATCATGAAAATGCAAACCTGTGGTGGGCTCATCAAAAATAAAAAGCATATGCCCAATAGACTTTCCCTTGCCTAAAAAAGAAGCCAGTTTCACCCGTTGTGCCTCACCACCGCTTAAAGTATTGGAAGATTGCCCCAGTTTAATATAACCCAGGCCCACATCACTGAGGGGTTGAATTTTTCTTGCGACATCAGCGCCCGGTTTTTCACCTTCCTGGAAAAATGTTATGGCTTCGTCTACACTCATCTCCAGCACATCATGAATATTTTTTCCCTGGTAAAAAACCTCCAAAACTTCTTCTTTGAATCTTTTTCCCTGGCATACATCACAAAGCAGGTGAACGTCTGCAAGAAATTGCATTTCTACCAGTTGCTCGCCTTCTCCTTTGCATGCATCACAACGACCGCCATCTACATTAAAAGAAAAGTGTTTAGGTTGAAAGCCTCTCATCTTACTCAATGGCTGCCGGGAAAATAAATCCCGTATTTCATCATAGGCTTTTATATAAGTCACCGGGTTACTGCGGCTGCTTTTTCCAATGGGGTTTTGATCCACCATTTCTATTTGACTGAGGTAATCCATATCACCCTCCAGGTTTTTAAAAATACCCGGCTTCATAGTGCCCTCCCCTTTTAATTTTTGAAGGGCAGGATATAATATTTGTTTTACCAAGGTGGTTTTTCCACTTCCACTGACACCACTCACTACGCAAAAAACATTGAGCGGAAAAGTAACCGAAATGTTTTTTAAATTATTCTGACGGGCACCTTCTACCCGCAGGTAGCGTGTCCATGTACGCGTGTGTACAGGCGGATCGATAGATAAATTTCCGGATAAATAATTCCCTGTCAGGCTATGTGGTGCCGCAATAATTTCATCATAATCCCCTTCAGCAACTATCTCTCCTCCAAGATGAGAAGCCAGCGGGCCCATATCAATTATATGATCGGCTTCACGCATAATCATTTCATCATGCTCCACCACGATTACAGTATTATTTAAGTCTCTCAATGATTTTAATACCGTTATCAACCTTGCCGTATCGCGGCTATGAAGGCCGATGGAGGGCTCATCTAAAATGTATAATGAATTCGTCAGGTTGCTACCCAGGCTGCGGGTAAGTTGTATACGCTGGCTTTCTCCACCGCTTAAGGAATTGGCCAAACGGCTCAGGGTAAGATACCCCAGGCCTACATCTGCCAGAGTTTTTAACCGGATTTCAACTTCAATTAATATTCTTTTTGCTACCTGCTGATCGTAAGTGGAGAGTTTGAGATGGGCAAACCACTGTTGTAAATCTTTTACCGGCATTTCACAAAGTTCCCCAATCTGCTTTTCATTTATTTTCACATATAATGCTTCTTTGCGCAGTCGATAACCATGGCAGGAAGTACAAAGGGTACGGCCACGGTAACGGCTCAGCAACACACGATATTGAACTTTATATAAATTCTGTTCTACTTCTTTAAAAAAATCATCAATCCCATTTACATAACTGTTTCCTTTCCATAAAGCTTCCTGTTCTTTACTGCTTAAATCCATAATGGGTTTGTGCACGGGAAAGTCAAATTTTTTCGCCGCCCGGATAAAGGCTTCTTTCCACTGCCCGAGTTTCTCCCCTTTCCAGGGCGCAACGGCACCTTCATAAACGCTCAGGGTTTTATCGGGTATTATGAGATCCGGATCCAGGCCCAACACCAGGGAAAAGCCTTCACAGACGGGGCAGGCGCCATACGGATTATTGAAAGAAAATAAATTAGGTACGGGTTCTTCAAACTGGATTCCATCCAGTTCAAATTTATTACTAAAGTGTAATTTTTTCTTCCCGTTTACTTCTACCCATACCATTCCTTCCCCTTCATAAAAGGCGGTAGTAACGGAGTCGGATATACGATGAAGGTCATCTTCGTCAAACGCCTTTTTAACCAGGCGATCGATGAGCAGGAAAACTTCTTTTTGTGTGTCTATAACCTTTTCCAGATTTGGTGCTTCCAGCAGGTCTTCTATGTTATGCACCGCATTTTTAAAATACAGCCTGGCAAAACCTTTCTGCAATAAAATATTCAGTTCCTCCTTTATTTCCCTGTTGCGATGTATGAGAAATGGGA
>JBDSWG010000301.1:0-3519 GCA_039926825.1 Ferruginibacter sp. | reverse complement strand
TACAGCTGAACAGAACATAATAATAACAGCACACCCGTTGCCAGTCCTATAAAACTCAGCCAGCGGGACCTACCCGTGCCACTGGCATCCAGGAATGCTGACAACCGTTTAAAGTCCATGGTATTTTTATTGTTTCCGGCCATGTCAGAGATTCAGGGTTTTTGTGGCAGGGAAATAATCTATTTTTTTCAAATCTGCCAGCAGCATACCCGCATTTCGTTTAGCCGTTTCCGTCATAATCAAATCCAGGGCTTTTTTCCTGTTGGCTTCATCCAGGTGGCTGAATGGTTCATCTAACAGCAACATCTCGTAAGGTTGCAGCAAAGCCCGGATAATAGCTATACGTTGTTGCTCGCCGTAGCTGCAGGTATGCGCTTTTTTTTCCAGTTTTTTTTCTATGCCAAGTTGCATCGCCATCTCATCTATAGATGCTGCGTTTTCGTAAAGATTAAGTTGTTGTTTCACGAGCAGGTTTTCTCTTACCGTTTGCTCACTAAATAACCGCAGGTCCTGGAAAATTATGCTGAGCCTGGAACTCCGGTAATGCGCCCAATCTTCAGCATTGAATAATTTTATTGATTTACCGTCAAATAATATTTCGCCACTATAATCTGAACGTAAACCATAAAGAAAATGTATGAAAGATGTTTTACCCCGGCCACTGGTTGCAAGTATCTGTACAATATCTTTCTTTCCTATGTTATGTTCCTGTGTCCATACATCAGAAGAGTTTATTTTTTCTTCTTCCAGGAATCCGGGGCGTACATGTTGTAAGGTTATTTCCATACTGAAGATTAAAAAAAGCCGCCCGTGAGCGGCTTTCAAAAATATGAACCACGATTATTTAGTGGGGGCCACTACAATTGTAGAATCCATATTATCGTAAGGCTTTTGATTTTTTCTTCTTTCGTTAATGATGTTACTCATGATGCCGGCATAATTATTCAACTGCTTCAGGCTATTTTCATTTTTATTTACGAGGATAATTTCCGCATGTTGCTTTGCCGCATCCCCATCCAAATCTCCGCCGCTGAAAATTAGGTGATCCCAGGTATTAAGAGAAGCTTCCAGTGATAGTTTGTCCAGGCTATCGGGAAATGCCCTGTTTTGTAAACTCTTCATGATGTATTGGAAGTTTATATAGCCTCCCGCAGGTTTTCCGGAAATTTCACTGAATAGAGGCGGCATAGTCGTATTAGTTCCCTGGATGAAATTATCTGCATAAACCTGGCTATTGCCCAGTGTAAAATATTTATCATTTACATTGTAAAATAAATCCGGGAGTTTGCCACTGGTCGCCATCTGCTGTTGACCGAATTTTTTCCCGGCCGAAATAATTTTTGTAAAATTTTCTTTGTTGCCTATAGAAGCGCTGAAAAGAAATTTCATAGAAGGTTTGTCTGCACTATCTTTTTCCAAATCTCCCACAGCCACCAAAATATCTCCTTTATTTGCGCTGATAAATTCATCCAGGTTAAAGCCCAACATCCCGGAGCCCATATTTATGAGACCATCAAGCCCGGCAATTTTCAAAAATTCTCTTACGCCTTCAGGATTAAAATTAAGTGCGAAGAAGGCTGCTATATTTTTAATTGGAATTTGTTTCACCATGGTTTCGTCCATTGCTTTACCGGAATATTTTTTCCAAACTGCCGTCATCTCCGGGCTGGCATAAGATTTTGTATCAATATTTATTTTGCCATCATCAAAATTTACCGTGGCTGCCATTTGTGAACCCTGGTAAAGTTTATTGAGGTTTATCATAGACATTTGAGGAGTGGTGGGCATATTTGCGGTAAATGCTTCTATATTAATCCAGGCATGTATATCGCCACTCGTTTTCATCAGTGTAGTAAAGTGGTCATTGCCTGCCATACTGTTACTTTCTTTAAGGTTAGTGAGCGCAGCCAGGGCCGTATTCAAATCACGAAAAACCAATGGTGGAGCCTTCATTGTTGTATCTCCTTCCATCATGGGTAACTTAGGTGCAGTTTTCATTTCCGGTACATCCGATAATGCAATGAAGCGTTTATCATTCCACGCAGTAAGATTCCGGGAGCCACTATTCGTATTCCAGCCGTCCTGCATTTTAACGTCATTTCCTGTTTTCATTTCTGCCTGCATCGCAGCAAACTTTGCTTTATCTTTTATTTCGCCTTCTACAGCAAAATAACCGCCTTGCTCATCTGTTACCAGGAAAATAATAATGTTCTCATCCATCTTTATTCCGCTGTTTTCCGGGTTTTCCATCAGGGTGCGCATAAAGGCCGTCGTGGAAGTGTCCGCATTCAATGCCTGGAAATAATTTTGTTTCTTTATTTCTTCCCAGGGAAGTTTTTTGGTCAGGGCTTTAGTATTTAAGTGTAGAGCCATTGAAGCATTGGCAGGAATATATTTTCCTTCTTCGTTTTTTTTGCTGCAAGAAGAAAAAAGGACACCTGCGCTTATGCATATCAATAAGTTGGTGAAAAAAAATGTGGAACGCATGAATTATATTTATTAGTGTTAATGATGATTTAAATTAATTAATTCGAAAATAACTTTTGAGGTTTTCCATCTTTATTACTTCCTGTGTGGAAGTTAATAAATTTTTTATAGTACAGGTGCTACTTTCTATTTCCCGGCTTCCGCGGATGATGACGTGGCTGTAATTTTTCTTTACCGCGTATTTCACTTGCTTATCCATTTTTACAGGGTCAGGATAAATGTCACAGGAAATTTTTTCATATCTAAGTATAGATAGGATGGGTAAGGATTGGAGAGCAGCCTCGAAACCCAGGTTCATTAATAGAACACTTATATTATCAGCTATTTCATCAGGAAAGGCATTTAATTCCAACAATACATCATATATACGATCTACCCCAAAACTGATACCAACGCCCGCAATGCCTGTAACACCAAACAGGCCAGTGAGATTATCATAACGGCCACCGCCACCAATGCTACCAATTTTTACTTCTGCAGGGGCCTTTACTTCAAATATAGTACCGGTGTAATAGTCGAGGCCACGGGCCAGCGTACCGTCCAGTTGTATATTACATTTTTGTGTTTTCGAAAGGATTGTTTCGAGGCTTTGTATTCCCGCCAGGGCTCCAGGTTCATCTCCGAAGAATATTTTCCACTGCGTCAGAATTTCAGTATTACTGCCGTTAATGGTTAGAAATTTTTCAACCAGTGAAATTTGATTTTCACCCAGTCCATTATTTTGTAATTCTGTAAGCACTTCTGCCAGGCTGGTTTTATCCAGTTTATCTATTGCTACGGCCAGTAAACTCATTTGCCCCGGCAGTTTACAAACCTTAGCCAGGCCTGCTAATATACGGCGGTCATTTATGTGCAGGGAATATCCTTTTATGTTAAGCCGTGTAAATACTTCATGGTACATACCCGCAAGTTCTATCTCGTTTACTAAGGAACCGGAACCTACAATATCTGCATCACACTGTGTAAACTCGCGGTACCGACCTTTCTGCGGCCGGTCTGCCCGCCAGACGGGTTGCACCTGGTAGCGTTTAT
>JBDSWG010000300.1:0-3458 GCA_039926825.1 Ferruginibacter sp. | reverse complement strand
ATAAAAGGTTTCTTTACTGGCTTGGGCTGTAAAATATTATCGGTGACGGTATAATATTTTCCCACGTGGGTATGATGATCTTTTTGCCATAGCGAGTTTACAATTTCAATCCATTCTTTCATACGGGCATAACGATCGTCGTGCGCTTCATATTCGATTCCATATTTTAAGGCCTCTTCTTTCCACCAGGAGGATACTACATTCAGCGATAAGCGATCATTGCTGATGTGGGCAATATTAGCCGCTTGTTTGGCGAGTATGGCGGGGCTATGAAAGGTGGGACGAACCGCCACCATTAATTCCAGTTTCTCCGTAACGGCCGCCAGCGCCGCGGCGGTAGACCAGGCATCCAGCGATGGCGCTTCTTCTCCTTTAATATCATTTAAAAACAATTCTGCGATAAGGGCTACGTCATAACCAATCTGCTCGCTCCTTTGCACCAGTTTCTTTACATAATTCCAGCTAGTTTCCATGCCTTCGTCTTCCACATTACGAAGCCAACCACCAAATACAGGTAACCAATATCCAAATTGCATATAATAAAATTTAAAGCGTGTAAGTTTCCATAAAGTCAACCAGGTTTTTAAATGGATCGAAGCCAATGACATTTTCTGCATCGGCAATAAAGTTTGAAAGCGCATTTATATCATAATAAAGAATATCTCCATTGCGGTCGTCCACAATATATTCCACACCGCCCACATCAATAGAAGCTTCTTTTACAATCTGCTCCACCTGGCTGATAATTTTCGCCTCGGGAATAAAGGATTCCACTTTCAATCCTTTTGCAACAGCCGTGTTTATACACGCCTCTCCCATCACTTCCGGTTCGTCGGGCACGGCACAAATTTCTGCCGGGCAAAGGTTAAAGCTTTCACCCGTTGTAAATATTTTGAGGGCATATAAAAACTTTCCGTTTAAAGTCTCCACCCTGTTGATGTGGCCACCGCGGGCAGGTATAAATTCCTGCACCAATGCGGTTTCATCAATTCCCAGTTGTATCGTACCAGACTCCAGCGTCGCCTCCAGCGCACCTGCCGTGCTAAACTTGATAATGCCAGCGCCTGCACCCCCAATGTTAGGCTTCAGGGCTATGGGATAACGGAGCTGCTTAGCCGCACTCGCCAGCTGCGACACATGGTTTATAATAATGGTTTTTGGAAAAGATAATTGAAGCTTTTTTAAAAGCAACAATTGCAAAGCTTTGGAGGTTTCTATAGCGGTGGACCCGGAGCCGTTTATCACCGGTATGCCCATTTGCTCCGCATGGGCTATAAAAGATTTAGCATAAAATATGCACTGCCCGTGATCTCTTAAATAAGAGGAAGAACTGATGCGGTTAAATATAACGCTGAAGTCTGGTTCTGTCTCAGCCGGATTAAAGGAATGGTAAGCGGCATGAATCTTTTGATATTGCATACCCCGCTCATCCATGATGGTAAAAAGCTTCTTAAACCATTCCGGGTGCTCGTAAAAAATGCCGATGGGCCTTTGTTTCATAAATAATAGTTAGCTAAAAAAGATTAACCAGGTGCGCAAAGTTAAAGGTAAATCTGTGGAGGACTAAGGCTGCATTACCTATTTCAGGAAATTGTGTGGGTGGAATATGTGGTTAGCTGGATGTGGTTAATAATTATTAGTTGGTTGCTAATTATTAGCGATTAGTTGATTCAACCACTTCTTTCTCACAGCTTCCTTGTATTTCGGTTAGTGAGGATACCAACCGGTAAAAAAAATATACAACGGCGTGGCATGCTCACAATCCTTTGGAGAGAGATTGCTGTGAAAGAAGAATTCTTATTTGCCTATTTTCTTATTGCGCCGGAATTCTATATAGCCTGAAGTTATATCATTCCTGTTGGTTACATCCCATCGGCCTTTAAGGTAAAGGCGATCTTTTTTCTTCACCAGGCGCAGGTACATTTTTTGAAATGAACGCTCATCAGCGAGGATGTTACCTATATCCCCTACCTCTTGCAGGTAAACAGAATCCGGCGGAATGAAACGATAATACACAAAACATTTAGCAGGTTGCCCCATTAATCTGCCCAACGTAGTAATGTCAGTAATAGAATACACTTCGTATGTAGAATCCTTTGTCAAAATAAATTCCAGGCTAATACTTGTTCTACCCACGACATCAGCATAATATCCCTCCCACCGGCCTTCCAGCGCCTGCGCTTTGCCGGTAGTAAGCATACAGGTTATTACTAAATAAAATAAGGTGAAGTATGATAAGAGTTTTTTTATTTTCATAGCGTTGGCCAGAAGAAACGGTGTATAATAAAGATAAGGATAAATTCAAAAATGTAAATTTCCCAAACTGTACTTCTTATGATGTATTTCGGTTGATAAGGACACCAATTGATAAATATAATTTTTTTACCATTTCGCAGCAAAGTCTCTCAATGAGCTTTGAATGTAAGATGAAGACCTTGCGTTATTTAGAAAGGATACTTTTTATCGCATAAACATACCCCGCCATTTGCAAATCATTTGCCCGGATATTTAATCGTAGTGAAAACGGCATTGAATAATATAGCATCTTTGATCCACTCCTTTCCTACCTTCCACTTTATAAACAAGCCTGTGTTCGCCTGTTATTCTCCTCGACCAAAATCCTTTTAAATCGTATTTAAATGGTTCGGGTTTTCCGGTTCCCTGGAATGGCGTTTTCCTGATTTCATTTAATAGATCTTTTATTTTTTCAACGATGGTAGTATCTGTTTCTATCCAATATTGAAAATCCTGCCATCCATTTTCCGTAAACTCAAAGTTCATACAAAAGCATTTTATAATTCGAACCTATGAGTCTTGCCTTTTTTTAATTGATCTATTGAATCATGCAGCCTTTGCCTGTTAACCGGAGTGGATAGCAAATGGCCGGTTTCGGTGAGCGCATTATATTCTTTCATGGAAATAATTACTACTGCTTCATTTTCGGAAGCTCTTGATACCACTATAACATCTGATGATTTAGATACATCATCCAGGTATTTCTTCATATTGCTTCTCAATTGAGTTATAGATACTGCTTGCATGATTACTAATTTATGTACATTCAAATGTACGATAAAATGTACAAATTTAGGCCAGGTAGAATTACGTGTGGCAAGGATTTTCGGCTCACTTCCTGCTATCCGGAGAGTTAGCGAAGCGCTCTTCGGATTTAAGATAAGGGCCAGACTCTGTCTGGAATTTGAAAAACAAATGCTCATTTCATTATAAACTATTTTTATCTTGGTTACTCTACATTAACCTGTGTACATGCAAGATGAAGGATATAAAATAAGAGATCAATCGGGCGTATATTTTATAACATTTGCAACTGTACAATGGGTAGATGTTTTTACAAGGAATTGCTATGTTGAAATTGTATTGGATAGTTTGCGATTTTGCATAAAAGAAAAAGGCTTAAACGTGCATGCATGGTGTCTGATGAGTAATCATCTTCATCT
>JBDSWG010000299.1:0-6743 GCA_039926825.1 Ferruginibacter sp. | reverse complement strand
GCAAAACTCTCCTGGCTCATCATACGCCAGGCTTCACCATAATCATGATTTTTGTCCTGCATGAGTTGCTGTGCAAGTTTTGCTTTTTCATTATATAACTTTTCCACGTGGCTGGTTTCCAGTTGTTCGGCTTCCTCCGAATTTAAATCGAGCTGTATAAGGCCGATAATAGCATAATTTACAATACCGCGAAATTCATTTTCAATATCATCCCCTATTTTCTGGGTTTTCAATTCCTGGATGTTCCTGATGCGGTATGCTTTAATATATATTTGATCCGCCACAGATATCGGGCGGTAAACCCGCCAGGAGGTTCCATAATCTGCAGTCTTCTTCAAAAAAATGTGCCGGCATGCTTCTATCACTTCGGTGTATTGTTCTAATGTTTTCTCCATCAGTGCTCTGGTTTTTAGTTCCTATTTTGCAGATGATTCAAAAATACAATATAGCCGGCAATGTTTAGATTCAGAAGTAAAGGAAAAATTTACAGCAGTGAAATTCCTGTGGTGATGGGTATTATTAATATCACCACAGATTCTTTTTATAAGGGATTTGCAGGAGCAAAAGAATCAGAAATACTCCGGGTTGCAGAAGGAATGATTAATGAAGGTGCCTATTTCCTGGATTTAGGAGGACAGAGTACAAAGCCCGGCAGCGGGCGGGTTTCCGGTAGTGAAGAAGCCGAACGAATACTTCCCTTTATACAATCCATACATAAAAATTTCCCGGATACGTTAATTTCTGTCGATACATTTTACCCGGAGGTTGCTCAAGCAGCCGTGCAGGCCGGGGCCGGAATGGTGAATGATATCAGTGGCGGACAATATTTCCCGGAAATGTTTTCGGTCGTTGCAAAATTGCGGGTGCCATACATCGGCATGCACATAAAAGGAACGCCAGAGACAATGAGCAAGCATACTAATTATGAAGATATAATTACAGAAATGCTGCAATATTTCGCCCGGCTGAAATACGATTGTTATGAAGCTGGCATACATGATTTAATTATAGACCCTGGTTTTGGCTTCGCAAAAAATGCCTGCCACAATTTTGAACTGTTGCGGAAACTAAATATTTTACAGGCACTTGATGTTCCCGTGTTGGCAGGTCTTTCCCGGAAAAGCACAATTTACAAAACCTTAGGCTGTACTGCTAACGAAGCATTAAACGGCACAACGGTTATGCATACACTGGCATTAAATAATGGCGCATCTATTTTAAGGGCACATGATGTAAAAGAGGCACAAGAGGCAATAACGTTGTTTAATCATTATAAAGGATAGGCGCTGGTGTGGAAGTATAAAAAATAGTACAAAGTCCTGGGATATATGATCAGAAGAAAGTATAAAAAATGTATATAAAGTAGATAGAGCAATTCTATGTATAAAAAAAGTGCACATTTTACCTAATTCATACTTTTATTGAGCCCTATATTATATAAATAAAAAAGGCTGACCCGAATAAAGGGTCAGCCTGTATAATTTTATTATAGAAACTATTTTGGTTGCGGGTTAGCCCTCTGCATGCTATCCGTCATACGTTGCTGCATCATTTGCGCCTTTTGCATTTGCGCCTGCATTTCTTTCTGAGCCTGTGCTTTATTTAAAACATCTACAACTTCTATGTCAAAAACGAGCGATGTGAATGGCGGTATTTCACCACCGGCACCCTGGGCACCATAGCCGAGAGATGAAGGGATAAAAAATTTCGCTTTTGCTCCTTTTTTCAGCATGGTCAAACCATCTGTCCAACCTTTTATAACGCCAGAACCCAAACTTGGGTCATTAGTCATATTTACCATAAAAGGTTCTACATGGTTGAAAGCCGGATCTGTGTTGGAATCAAACGCTTTACCTTCCAATGTACGGCCTGTGTAATTCGTTTTTACAACAACTGTTGTGTCAATATTAGCACCTGTACCGGGATCAATAATCTGAACATACGTTCCACCCGGCGCTTTCACTGCTTGTACGTTATTTTTCTGCAGGTATTCATTGATGAGTTTTTCATCTTTACCTACCTGCTCCGCTTCCAGTTTTTTATTACGCTCCTGCATTTCTGCCATGGCCGCATTACGGGCGCTATCTGCCTGCGCTCTTTCGGTAAAAATATTTAATACCTTAACTGTAGTTGTGAGGTAATGGCCTTTCTTTAGAAAAGGAGGCATTTGCTCCGGAGATTTTTTAAAAGCAGAATCCACCAGGATACGAATAACCAGGCTGTCTCCTTTTTTCAATTGTTTCAGTATATCATAATATTGTTTTGGCGTATTTACAGAATCCAGGGGTTCAATTAATGAAGCTGTAGTACGGGAATCGCTAAGCAGGGAGTCTGTGGTTCCATTATTGTAATATTGCCCGATTTGCATTTGTAAAAAATTGCCATACTGAACCTGGGGGCCACTGCCGCTGGAAATAATTTTATATTCCAATCCATCAGAGCCTTTCTTAAAAGAGTTTTCTTTACAGGCACTGAAGGCCAGTATAGTAAAGATTATGAGATAAACGTTTTTTGACATTGTAATGATGATTTTTATTTAAAATGAATATGAACTTAATTGATTTGCATTTTCTTTCATGGCGGCAATGAATTTAGCCCGCACATTTTCTATAGTTTCCCGGCTTTGCCCGCCAGCAGCATTTACGTGACCACCCCCATCAAAATAATTACGGGCAAATACGTTTACATCAAAACCACCTTTGCTACGAAAAGAACATTTTCTCTCTTCTCCCCTGTCTATCACAATCGCCGCCAGGCGTATGCCTTCGATACTTAGCGGGTAATTTACGAGCCCTTCTGTGTCGCCTGTTTTAATATCATATTTCACAAGATCCTGCTGCGGTACCACGATGAGGGCGGTATTGTATTCATAAAAAACTTCCAGCCTGTTCAGTAAAACATTACCGATGAAGCGAAGGCGGTTCTCAGAAAAATTATCATATATGGCTTCGTGTACATGGCTGTGTTGCAGGCCGGCATCTTTCAATGCAGCCACAAGGCGGTGTACACTGGCCCCGGTTGCAGGAAACCGAAAGGATCCTGTATCTGTCATCACTCCGGCATAAAGGCATTCCGCACATTCCGGGGTAATATCTTTTCCATGGCCGGAACCTTCGATAAAATCATACACCATTTCTGCAGTAGAACTTTTAGCCGTATTACTGATACCATATGCAAATGAAGGTTCATCTGGTTGCTGGTGATGATCAATAAGAATTCGTTTTGCCGCCGCCTCTTTAAGTTTTGTTTCCATCTTCTTCGTGCGGCTGAGGATATTGAAATCCAGGCAAAAAATCCAGTCGGCGCTATCTATTAATTTATCTGCTCCTACGGGATTCTTATCATAATCCAGTACAGATTTTACACCGGGCATCCAGTCCAGGAAAGACGCCCAGTTCGTAGGCGAAATTACGGTGACCTGGTGGCCGAGGCTTTTCAGGAAATGATACAGGCCCAATGAGGAACCCATAGCATCGCCGTCAGGCTTCTGGTGCATGGTGATCACCACGTTTCCTGGCGTGTTAAGTTCTGTATATAATTCTGAAATAGGTTGCATACCGGGGCGCAAAAGTACGGGCTAAAGTATAAATGGACAAATAAGTTGCAGCCAAGCCTGTGGCACTGTATCTTTGCGGCCAAATAAAAAGAAAAATGACCAACAGAACATTTACGATGATTAAGCCAGATGCCACTGAAAATGGGCACACGGGCGCAATTTTGGCGAAAATTAATAAAGCCGGCTTTCGAATAGTAGCTTTAAAAATGCTGCACCTCAGTTCAGAAAAAGCGGGTGCTTTTTATGCAGTTCACAACGAACGCCCTTTTTACGGAGAACTGGTGAGTTTCATGAGCCGCGGCCCCATTACTGCTGCCATCCTGGAAAAGGAAAATGCAGTAGAAGATTTCCGTAAACTGATAGGTGCTACTAATCCTGCCCAGGCAGACGAGGGAACCATTCGTAAAGAATTTGCGACTTCCGTAGGTGAAAATGCCGTACATGGCAGTGATAGTGATGAGAATGCGGCTATTGAAGGCGACTTTTTCTTCAGCAAACTTGAACAATTTTAGAAGTTTTTTATTTATTATAAAGCCGCCCTGTGCGGCTTTTTTTATTTGTTTATCTAAATATATATGCAGGCGGCGCTTACCATCATACGATATCCTAAATGGCTGGTACCAGTTAGCTTATTGGCTATGGCCATTTTTCGCCTGCCACTCTGGCTGAATAAAAAAATCTTATTTTACAAACTTATGGGCACGGGTAAAAATGGCTCTTTTGATTTATGGCCGGAATGGCAGCAATGGGCAATTTTTACAACAATGGAAATTGCTCCCCAACCTGGAACTGAAAACCTTCAAACACTTCTCTATGGAAATTTCATATCCAGGTGGTTTAAATTTTTCCGAACGGAAACCTGTACATTTATTTTAGAACCCATACAATGCCACGGCAGTTGGGATGGCAAAATAATTTTTGATGGCCTGCCGGCGAAAGTACCGGATTCGGAAGCCCCTATTGCAGTATTAACACGGGCCAGTATACGCCTGAAAGCGGCCCGGGATTTCTGGCGCAATGTACCGGCGGTAAATGAAAATATAAAAAATGCCGGCGGCTTAATTTATTCTGTAGGTGTAGGTGAAACACCGGTTTTAAAACAAGCAACTTTCAGTATCTGGAAAAATAAAGATTCTATGATGGAGTTTGCTTATGGAAGACCCGAGCACCAGGAAGTTATAAAAAAAACACGCAAGCGGGATTGGTACAGCGAAGAAATGTTTTGCAGGTTCAGCATTATTTATAGCAAGGGCACTATTAAAGGCATAAACCCGTTAAAGCCCATGGATTAAAAGGATTTTGTAAATTGCCGGTAATGATTGCTAAGGAATTCCGCAAGGCGGAGAAAAACTATTTATGAAAAATGTAAAACTGATTGAAGTTTCATCAGAGATTGGTGCCGGTACACGCGGGGCCAGCCTGGGCATAGATGCTATTAAAATTGCAGCGTTGGATTTTATGAGTAATTTTTTTGTCCACTTTCCGTCGGAAAAAATAGAGTCCTTAAATAACCTGTTATTTGAGCCTATACAATCGCCGTATGCAAAACGCATCCAGGGTGTAGTTACCATGTATGAGCGCATAAGCCATGCCGTGAGTGACAGTATAAAAAATAATTTTTTCCCCGTTGTCCTTAGTGGAGATCACAGTAATGCGGGGGGAACGATTGCCGGAATTAAACAAGCAAAACCTAAAAGTAAACTGGGCGTTATCTGGATAGATGCCCATGCGGATTTACATACCCCTTACACCACGCCCTCGGGCAATATGCATGGCATGCCACTGGCAACGGCCATCGGGGAAGATAACCAGGAAATGAAAGTGCATGAGCTGGATGATAAAACTGCCAAACAATGGAAGCAATTAAAAGATATGGGTATAGTCGGGCAGAAGGTTTTGCCGGAAGATGTGGTTTTTATTTCATTAAGGGATTATGAAAAAGAAGAAAAGCACCTCATTGAAAAATATGGTATGAAAGTGATTACGACGGCCGAAGTACGGCGAAATGGTGCGGAGAATGTGAGCCGCAAAGTATTGCGCTACCTGGGAGATTGCACGGATATATATGTAAGCTTTGATGTGGATAGCCTGGATTCAGTCATCAGCCGTGGCACGGGTACGCCGGTGGGCAACGGGCTGAAAGAAAGAGAAGCGGAAGACCTCATCAGTAAGTTTATGCAGAACCGAAAGATTTGTTGTTTTGAAATTACGGAAGTAAACCCCACACTGGATAAAGAAAATCTAATGGCAGAAATTGCCTTTAATATTTTACAACGCAGCGTAAATGTGCTGCTTATGAATTAATGAAAAATATTTTAATTTTATTAACCTCTTTTTTAGTCTTGCACGGAATGGAGGGTATAGCCCAAACCACTTATGAAAGTTCCTTAAAGACTTTCCAGGAAAAATATGTCACAGATCATGAAGTTGTAAAAGGAAATGATAAAGCTAATTTCAGGTTCTACCCTATCAATAAACATTTCCTGGTGAAAGCCCGCTTTGAAAAAATCCCTGATAGCACATCTGTAACCATGAAGACTTCTAAGGCGATGGAGAAATCTTTTAAACGCTATGGTTATTTACATTTTAAATTCAAGGACTCCACCTATCGCCTGACACTCTACCAAAGTTTAAAAGAAATGCCGGGTTATGAAGATTATCTTTTTCTCCCTTTTACGGATGCCGGCAGCGGTGAAGCTTCGTATGCGGGTGGCCGTTATATTGACCTCCGTATGGGAGACATCAGGAATGGGAAAGTTTTACTGGATTTTAATAAAGCTTATAATCCTTATTGCGCTTATGCTACAGGATATAATTGTCCTATACCGCCCCGCGAAAACAGCCTCCCCTTCGAAATATGCGCCGGAGAAATGAACTTTGCAGAAGCTCATCCATAATATTTATTATTATGCAGCCGCCGTATCTTTTTTACCGAATATTTTTAAAGAAATCCAGGCCAGGGGCACTAAAACAGCACCCAGGATAAAAAAAGAATTGTAACTGGTTTTTGTCAGCACAGGCACCATCCAGGTGGTAATCAGCACCCCTAAAACTGCTGCTGTGCCACCCATACCGGAAACGACTCCCACATTTTTTCCGTTAAAATAATCTGACGGAAGGGTTTGTATATTACCTATGAGGAATTGAAAACCAAATAATGTGAGGCTAATGAGCCCTATTGCAACCG
>JBDSWG010000298.1:0-3071 GCA_039926825.1 Ferruginibacter sp. | reverse complement strand
AAATTAGCCTTGGGCAGCAAGACGGGTAATATAAAATTCAGCGAAGGTAAAGATGTAATTAATCATGTTTTATGCGATTATGAAGAGGGATACGATAATATGCCACTTTCAGAGACTGACAGTTTAGATAATATTTTAGAGCAAGAGCATAGTACATGCATACTTGTAAAGCTTGACGTAGAAGGTTACGAACTGGAAGTCTTAAAAGGAATGGATAGTACTTTAGCCAATCCTGGATTAAAAGCCATTATCGTGGAAATAAATAATTCAGGTATGCGCTATGGATATGCTGATGAAGAAATTCATACCATTCTAAGTGCAAATAATTTTATTCCCTGTGAATATGATCCCTATACAAGAAAAATAAATGAATTGGACACGTATAAAAATAATGGGAATACAATCTATTTGAGAGATATTGAATTTGTAAAAGCCCGGGTTATAAATGCACCATCTTTCGAAATAAATAATTTAAAAATTTAGATTGCGTTTAGCCATTATTACATCGCATCCTATTCAATATAATGCGCCTTTATTCCGCCAACTATCTTTATATAACGGGCATGAAATAAAAGTTTTCTATACCTGGGGAGAAAGGGTGTTGAAGGATAAATTTGATCCTGGTTTTAATAAAAAAATAGA
The DNA here is from genome assembly GCA_039926825.1 of Ferruginibacter sp. Taxonomy (GTDB): domain Bacteria; phylum Bacteroidota; class Bacteroidia; order Chitinophagales; family Chitinophagaceae; genus Ferruginibacter. The sequence continues at coordinate 2,429 of JBDSWG010000298.1, read as the reverse complement.
GTGGGATGTTCTTTTACTGGAGGGTTATGAATACGAATTCCTGGAAAACATTTCTAAAGAACCTGGGTCGCATCATTTTACTGGAATAAACAACCCGGATCTCATTGAAAGAATTAAACAATGGAAGGCAGAAGCCATTATCGTGTATGGATGGGCGTTTAAATCCCACTTCAAAGTGATGAAATATTTTAAAGGTAAAATTCCTATATTATTTCGCGGGGATTCAACCTTACTGGATAATAATCCAGGCATAAAAAGTATAGCCCGTAAGATAGCCTTAAGGTATGTTTATCATTATGCAGACAAGGCTTTATTTGTGGGAAAAGCCAACAAGAATTATTTCCAGGCACATGGATTTTCAGATAAAAACCTGGTTTTTGTTCCACACGCTGTTGATAATAACAGATTCGTACCGAATGCGAAAAATATTTCTGGTGGCAAGGCTATGAGAGAGCAGTTCAACATTCCCCCAGATGCCATAGTTTTTTTGTTTGCCGGTAAGTTGGAAGAAAAGAAAGCTCCTTCTTTATTGGCTTCTGCTTTTATATCCGCAAACTTACCAAAAAGCCATTTGGTGATAACAGGTAACGGTAAGCTGGAAGCGCAGATTAAAGAATGTTATTCGGAAGTGAAAAATATTCATTTCCTGGATTTTCAAAACCAATCCCTCATGCCGGGTTTATACCAAATAGGTGATGTGTTTGTACTGCCATCTTCCGGCCCGGGAGAAACCTGGGGGCTTGCGATTAATGAAGCCATGGCGGCGGGACTGGCAATCATATGTAGTGATAAGTGTGGAGCTGCGGCAGACCTCGTTAAAACGGGTGTAAATGGTTATATATTTAAGGCTGGAAACGCAAATGAGCTTGCAACCATGATGAAGACGCTTACCCGGGAGACAATTGAAAATATGGGAAAAGAAAGCCAGGGAATAATAAAAGACTGGTCTGTTGAAAAGGCTTCCGAAGCCATTAGGAATTTGCTGGATAAGCGGTAATAATCATGCAAAGAACTATACGATTCGACGAGGGTGCAAAAGGTTTCCTGATACTGCTTTTCATCAGCCAGTTATTTTTTAATAATGGTATCTGGCTGTTTATTGGTGCCGGGGTATTCGCTGTATTATTTTATTACCTGCAGCAACCATTTAAACCCTCCGTTTTTACCTTAGTATTTATTTATCATTTTATACAGATAGCCGCTACCGTGTGGCTGAGTAATTATGTAGGAGAGGATATTAATTACCGCAGTGATAATACGATAGCCGCTATCATTTGTAGCTATATCGGATTGTTTTGCCTTTTTATTCCAATCATATATTTTCAGAATAAAATTCCAGCCATAAGTATGGCCAGGTTAAGACAATCTGCGTACCGCTTAAACATCAATAAAACTTTCAGGATATATGTAATTTCTTTTTTTGCCATGAATGCCCTGGGGTTGGCGGCCTTCGCCTTTAGCGGATTAGCGCAAATAATTTTTAGCCTGGTGAAAATTAAATGGATGCTATTTTTGTTATTTGGTACCCAGGTATTCCTGAAAAATCAAAAGAAAAAAGAATTTTACGGGTTTGCTTTATTTGAATTTATAACCGGGTTCTACAGTTATTTTTCAGAGTTTAAAACAGTAATGTTTTTTGTAGCCTGCCTTTTCTTTTTCTTCCTGATAAAAATAACGGTTAAACCACTTGTACTTACACTAGCACTAGGAATTGCCTCATTTTTTATGGGCGCCTATTTCCAGGGCATAAAAGGAGAATACCGGGAATATTTGAACAAAGGAAGCAGTTCTCAAACGGTGCAGGTTGACCAGTCAGATGCACTCTCCAAACTTGCAGATATAGCCAAGGGCCAAAAAGAGGGACCATTTTCGGAATCTGTGGAATCTTTTTTAGACAGGTTTCAATATACTTACCACCTGGCCAAAACCATGGATTATGTGCCTTCTGTGCTCCCTTATGAAGAAGGAAAAAATTGGGGCAGGACGCTGGAATTTGCTTTAACACCCAGGTTATTGAATCCTAATAAGGCTACTTATGAAGCCTCAGTAAAGACTACAAAATACACCGGCCTGCGATATGCAAGGGCGGCCCAGGGTGTCTCCGTGAGCCTCGGATATTTTGCGGACAGCTATGTGGATTTTGGATACTATGGTATGTTCGTGCCTATTTTATTACTCGGAATTCTATACGGATGGACCTATTTTTATTTTGTTCGAAAATCATCTAATAATTTCATTTTTAATTTCTGTGTGGTGAATGCCATGTTTATGGAATTCTTTGCCTATGAAATGGACAGTACTTTTTTAGTCGGCCGTCTATTTGCGACGCTCGTTACTTTCTTTGCACTTAAAGTCGTAGCCTTTCCTGCACTAATGAAATACCTGGATAATAAAGTGCCCGTGGAAGAAAAGAATTATATTCAATCCTC
>JBDSWG010000297.1:0-9604 GCA_039926825.1 Ferruginibacter sp. | reverse complement strand
TATAAAATTTATAAACCCCTGGAGTGGTTTGAAGAGTACTGTAGTCTAAACATTGAACCTGGTTAAATGTCCTGCTATTCAAAGTGAGGCTATTATAAAATTGTGAACGAAAATAATTGTTGCCCGGTATCTTTATAAGTCCTGTATCTGAGATTCCATAACCCATAAAACTAGTTTCAAATAGATTAAAACGGGTGATTATTTGTTGCTGGCCAGAGAGCAGTTCTGTAATTTCTTCAGAGAAATTAATTTTATTGTCATAAATGCCTGAGGGGTTAATGGAAGTGATACTACCAGTTGCCATGCAATCCTGGTTGCCGCCACTGCAACCTCTTTGAGTTTCATATGGCTCTGACTTAAAAACTTTCAGCAGAAAACTATCCTCTTCGCCGGTAGCCGTTTTAAAAATTAATTGATCATTGCTGGTATAGGGAAACCAGGTATCAAATAAAGGATCCACATAGGCTGGGCAGGGAATTTTTTTGCAGTCGCAAATGCTGCAGCCAGATATAATCCCAAAGAAAAATAAAATCCGGAAATAGTTTTTAAATTTCACGGGCACGAAAATTTAATTTAATAAATAGTTGACTGTATTGCTCCTTGTAATTCCCGACGGAGCACAAACCATTGTTATATTATACCTGCTACCAAGGTACGGATTTGAGCGTACATGCTGCTTCTATAGTAAATTTCATTACTATAAAACTGCATTCTTTCATTCTTGCCTTAACATTACAAAAAAAATTTACAGGTTGAAAATATTTATCATCAGGGTACGCTTCATTTAATCAATCAATATGGAACTGATCACAAGGCTATAGTAACAAATGAATAATTTTTTTACATGAGTTCTATTAGCGAAATGAATAAACCTGTTCGAATTTTTTCCTGAGAAAAATAAATTGTAGCCTTATCAAGCATTTTAATAAATGATAGCATCGTTCATAAATAAGCAATATTAATTTAATGTTTCAGGAATACATTAACTTTAGTTTTCACTTGTTACCAAACTGCTTATACATATTTACATGAGAATTATTTTTAATTGTCTCTGTGGCATCCTGCTTACAACTACCAGTTTTTACACCAGTTTTGCCCAGGTAAAACCCACCAGTGTCGTTACTGGAAAACTTATTTCTACCAGCCGGCAAATAAAAGATATTCCGGTAGAAAAAATTATTAGCCATCCGGATTCTAAAAGAGAATTTGGCGAAAATGATATCGCCAATAAACGGGTAAAATTTAATGTAGATAATCCCTTTGCTATATCTGCGGACGTCGCATTGCAACCGAAACGTACCGGCCAACCTGCGAGCCCTGCCGTGGTAGGTATTACATTTGATGGCAATGGCCAGGTAGATAATGCAGCCCTTGGTTTCCCCGGTTACACGCCCCCCGATCCCACCTTGGCTGTGGGCCCCAATCATATTGTTCAAATGGTGAACGTGGCGCATAGTGTTTATAATAAAGCAGGAACACGTTTGGCCGGCCCGCTCAAGTTTAGTTCTATTGCATCAACGGCCACTGATGATGGTGATCCCATTGCTCTTTACGACCAGGCCGCAGATCGCTTTTTATTACTCCAGTTTTCTAATGTGGGCACCGGCAGCGATGCACTCATATTTTGTATTTCAAAAACAGCGGATCCTACAGGTGCATATTATATATATAGTTTTCCTACAGTGAACACCTTCCCGGATTACCCACACATCGGCATTTGGAATAATAGCTATGTAATTACAACACATGAATTTAATATAGCCGGTACGGCTTACCTGGGGCAGGGCTATTATGCCGTGGACAGGCGTAAAATGATTGCGGGTGCTGCTACCAGTACCATGATACGTTTTAACGTAGCAGCAGATGGCGGTTACCTGCCAGCTTGCCTCGAAGGTTCAAAAACGCCGGAAAGTACTTCCCCTCCAATGTTTCTCGGTTGGGATTCTGATGAAACCGGCGCCGCTTCTGATCGCCTCATGATGCGGACGCTTAGTGCTGATTTCACAACACCGGGTTTATCTACCTTAAGTGTTGCTACAATATTTAATACCGCCAGTTTTGATGGGCGCAGCCCCACCAGTGCAGCCATTTCCCAATTGGGTTCTGCTGTTGCGTTGGATCATATTGCAGACCGCATGATGAGCCGGGTAATTTATCGCCGTTTCGATAATTATGAAGCGCTCGTTATGAATCATGTGGTAAACGTAAGTGGCTCTAAACCTAACAATGCTAATTCTTACCAGGCGGGAATGCGCTGGTATGAAATGCGGCGAAATACACCCGCCGGTGCCTGGAGTATTTATCAGCAAGGCACCTATACTGGCGGAAACCCGGCAGCAGATGGCACTGCAGGAATTGATAGCTGGATGGGTGGCACCTGTATAGATCAGAAAGGCAACATTGCCCTGGCGTACAGCAGCAGTGGCAGTACGCGTTTGCCTTCCATTTACTATGGTGAAAGATTGGTGGGTGATCCGCTCAATACACTAAACAATGAAGCGATATTTTATGCCGGTGGGGGCGTGCAGACAAGTTCGGGTAACCGTTGGGGTGACTATAGCTCTATAAATGTTGACCCGGCTGATGAAGATAGCATCTGGTTCACATCAGAATATTATGCAACCACATCTGCTACAGGTTTTAAAACAAGAATAGGAAAATTTAAAATTGCTGCTCCGGTTTCCCCGGAAGTACATTTTGCAACGGGTGGTACCATCTGCCGCCCGGAGGAGGCGGTAATATTAAAAGCCGGGAGTAACTGCCTGCGGTATAAAGATTATCCCATCATTTTAAAAATTGACCAGGCGCCTTCGCAACCCGCAACGTTAATACTATCTTCTTCCGGAACTGCAACGGCAGGCACAGATTATGATTTGATTTTTACAAATCCCATAATACTTAATTCTGTTACTGCTTCGGCTACCGTAACACTGAGGGTCTATGATGATGCCCAGAATGAAGAGGACGAGTATATAAATTTATCTTACAGCCTCAACAGCAATGCAGGAAACAGTGTGGCCGCTGGTTACAACCAGTTACACCGCGTCACCATCATGGGCCGTACGGGTGTGTCGCCCGGCGATTATGCTTTGCCGTTATTAAGCGCCCCCGTTACCATATACAGTGATAATTTTGATGCCGTGCCATCCGGCCTCGGTGCCTGGACGGAACAGGTAGTGCAGTTTACAGGTACTACCAACCTGAATCATTTTATTGTAGGCTCAAATTTTGGAACCGGTTTCGTAGGTAAAGCTTTATATGTGTCCGATGACAACAGTAATATTCATTATACAGCTGTGTCCCCGGGTGTCAACGGAAACAAAATTATCATCCGGGCTGTTTCGCCCACAATAGTTACGACAGGTAAAAAACAGGTGACAGTAAATTTTGATTATAAGGCCCTGGGCGAAACACCAGCATACGATTATGGCTCTCTCTTTTATTCAATTGATGATGGTACTACCTGGGCGAATGCCAGCGCCGGCTTGAAGTTACAGTCACAAACATCAGTTGTATCTCAATCTGTCTTGCTGCCCGTCAATGCAGAAAATATAACAACGCTGAAAATTGGTTTTCAATGGGAGAATGATTTCAGTTTAGATAAGCAACCTCCGCTGGGTGTAGATAATGTAGTGGTGACCGGTAAAACTTTAACCAGCAATACCAATATAGCTATCGTCGTAAATGCAGGGCTATCCACTACCGGTAGTTTCAATTTTGGTCCAGGCCAGGTAGTCCATTTTGTTGATACCCTTTCCAAAAAAATAATGGCTTCCATAACAAATTCTTCTGCCCATAACTTCGGGTGTACAAAAGTGGAAATAGACAGGGCAGGCACCAATGCAGTTGCTTTCAACAGCAATGTGACGGCCCAAAGGCTGGCTTCTAAAACTTTTAAAATAATCCCGGAATTTAATAATACCAGTGCATCTTACTCTATCCGGCTGTATTATACAGAAGCAGAAATTGCCGGTTGGGAAACGGTGACAGGCCTGAGCAGGAGTGCATTAAAAATTGTAAAAGTAAATGGCAACAATTCTATAAGCAATGTAACGCCAGCCAGCCAGGCCGGGTATGTATATAGTGTAAACCCCGCCACGATCGCCTCCTTTGGCACTGATGGTATAACGCTGGATGCTACACTAGGCACCGGCTTCTCTGGTTTTGGTGTAGGCAACCCTTTATCTGTTGTGCCGGTGGCCCTGTTGAAATTTAGCGGCGAACATATAAACGGCAAGGGAAACCGTCTTTACTGGAATGTAGCCAACCAGGTAAATGTAAAAGAATACGAACTTCAGTACTCCCCGGATGGGCAGCAGTTTACTACTGTTGGTATCATTCCTGCCAGGCAGGCAACCAATAACGATATGCTATACGAATACCTGCACCTGAATTATCGCCCGGGCAGTAATTTCTACCGGCTTAAACCCGTAGACATAGATGGTCATTACACATTATCTGATATTGTGCTGTTAACCGTACAGGAAAAAGGTAAAACTGTTTTCATTTATCCAAACCCTGTAGCAGATAAACTTATGATAAATTATCGGGGTCTTGCGGCTAAAATTATTGTGCAGGTAACTGATGCAGCCGGTAAAATCATGATGAATAAAGAAATTTATGTAAATGGAATTTCATTTGTTGATGTAAGTAAGTTTGCTGTGGGCAGTTACGTGGTAAGCATTACAGATGAAGAAGGCGTTACGCATCTTCCTTTTGTAAAAAAATAAATAAGCACGAATTAATTTTTATACGCTGGCCAGGAGATATTCTGGCCAGTTTTATTTGAACAAGTAATAACCTTGGAGCTAATAGTCATTGGGCCGTTATTACCAAAAACGCAAATACTTCCCACCTGTTTTTTTGTAAATTTGTAATTCACAAAGGAATAATTGATAAAAATCAAATTTAATATGGATATTAAGGAAAACATACCCCCGCCGGAAAATTCTATACTTCATGATATAAACGATGAAAGCATTAAGTGCCCTTTTAGCAGTGGTGCGCTGGAGCGCAGTGCTGGTGGAGGAAGAACAAACCGCGATTGGTGGCCTAACCAGCTTAAGCTTAACATACTCCGCCTGAATTCCAATCTGAGCAATCCTATGGAGCCTGCATTTAATTATGCAAAAGAGTTTAAAAGCCTGGACCTGTCCGCTGTGAAGAAAGATTTATTTGATCTCATGACAGATTCCCAGGATTGGTGGCCGGCAGATTATGGCCATTATGGCCCCTTCTTTATTCGTATGGCCTGGCATAGCGCCGGTACCTATCGCATTAGTGATGGACGTGGTGGCAGTGGCTCAGGCTCACAACGTTTTGCCCCGCTGAACAGCTGGCCGGATAATGCTAACCTGGATAAAGCCCGGCTTTTATTGTGGCCCATCAAGCAGAAATATGGTAAGAAAATTTCCTGGGCAGATCTCCTGATTCTTGCGGGTAACTGTGCGCTGGAATCTATGGGTTTTAAAACATTTGGCTTTGGTGGTGGAAGAGAAGATATCTGGGAACCGCAGCAGGATGTGTATTGGGGCGCAGAAGATGAGTGGCTGGGCGATAAGCGGCATACGGATAAACGCAGCCTGGAAAACCCTTTAGCAGCTGTGCAGATGGGTTTAATATATGTAAACCCGGAAGGTCCTAACGGTGAGCCGGAGCCGCTAAGGGCTGCCCATGATATCAGGGAAACATTTGGCCGTATGGCTATGAATGATGAGGAAACCGTAGCACTCATTGCCGGTGGACATACTTTTGGGAAAACACATGGCGCTGCGGACCCATCAAAATATTTATCAAAAGAACCCGCAGGTGCTGGTATAGAAGACCAAAGCATGGGTTGGATGAATAGCCTGGGTAACGGGCACAGCGAAAATACGATTACCAGTGGGCTGGAAGGAGCATGGACGTCTACACCGGCACAATGGGGACATGAATATTTTAAAAATCTTTTTGGGTTTGAATGGGAGCTTACAAAAAGCCCGGCCGGCGCACACCAGTGGCAGCCGAAAGATGGGGCAGGAGCAGGCACCATCCCGGATGCACATGTTGCTTCTAAAAAACATGCGCCTTTTATGCTCACAACGGATTTATCCCTGCGCTTAGATCCTGAATATGAAAAAATATCCAGGCACTTTCTTGATAACCCGGAAGATTTTGCTGATGCATTCTCGCGTGCCTGGTTTAAACTTACGCACCGCGATATGGGCCCGGTAGAACGCTACCTTGGCCCGGAGGTTCCCCAGGAGGAACTACTGTGGCAGGATCCCATACCCACTGTTACGCATACACTAATTGATGATGCAAATATAGCAGACCTAAAACAACTCATACGGGCATCGGGGTTATCCGTTACCCAAACAGTTACTACCGCCTGGGCTTCGGCAACCACCTACCGCGATTCTGATAAACGTGGAGGTACGAATGGTGGCCGACTGCGGCTGGCGCCACAGAAAAACTGGGAAGCCAATAACCCTGCTGAACTGGCCAAAGTGCTGGAGACTCTGGAAGCCATACAACAACATTTTAATGGAAAACAGGAGGGAGATAAAAAAGTTTCCATGGCAGATCTAGTTGTATTGGCAGGATGTGCAGGAGTAGAAATGGCAGCAAAAAATGCCAATCATCTTGTAACGGTTCCATTCACTCCCGGCAGAACTGATGCATCCCAGGAACAGACTGATGTCAATTCATTTGCGGCACTGGAACCTAAAGCAGATGGCTTCCGCAATTACCTGGCAGCACAACATAAATCTTCTGCTGAAGAAATGCTGGTAGATAAAGCACAACTGATGACATTAACGCCACCGGAACTAACGGTACTCATTGGTGGTTTGCGGGCTATCAACATAAATCATGATGGGTCCGCTCATGGTGTTTTTACAACACAGCAAGGTGCATTAACCAATGACTATTTTGTAAATCTTCTAGACCTGGGCACAACGTGGAAGTCTACTTCAGATGATCAGAATTTATTTGAAGGCCGCGACAGGAAGACAAGCAAAGTTAAATGGACCGGCACAAGAGTAGATTTAATCTTCGGTTCTAATTCTGAGCTAAGAGCGCTTGCAGAAGTATATGCCTGCGCAGATGCAAAAGAAAAATTTGTTCATGATTTTGTAGCGGCCTGGGTTAAGGTGATGAACTTAGGAAGATTTGACCTAGCTTAACTCAATCGTTTTGTAAAATATAAATCCCCGGCTTTTTCCGGGGATTTATATTTATAGAAAAAAATACATTCTTATTGAATATCCATTTTTATTTTAGCATTCATCATAGCTGGTACCGTTTGCTCTATACGTATGGCTGATTTCTTTTCCGGGTCAATATAAAAAGTCGTTTTATCATTAGCATTTTCATCATTTACTAAACTTACAACAGTGGTATTTATGCCATTCACCATTTCGTTACCCATTACCGTTAGAATCATCTTTTTCAATTTCTGGCTCTGGGCATCTGCCATATAAAAAGCCGTGCTATAGCCTGCCGCCAGTGGAAAACGTGCAATCATTAAATCCGACCCGGCACCATCCAGAAAGGCGATGCCACCCGGTTCCAGCGTTTTAGTGGAAACCTTTCCATTCATTTCTGAACTGAGGTCCACTTTATTATCCTGGTATATACTTGAGAATTTCATAGGCCCCTGTTCCACCATTTGTTTCACAGGTGCTAAACTAATTCCTGAATAGGTAGAAATGTCTTTTATCTGCTGACCCATCACACTCGTGTTATCTGTAACTTCCCAGTTGTCCCCGTTTTTTACGATGGAGCGTTTTACTTCAATGGGTATTTTCTGGCCCTGCACCTCCAGCGTACCTTTATACGAGTAATCTCCCGGCGTTAGAGCCTGCTTAAGTTCGGGCCATGCCTTTAATACTTCTACACCAGATTTCTTTGCATAAGTTACTGTGGTGATATCCACCGTATTTTCTACCAGTCGTTTTGCAACATCATCTGCCATAGATGCCTGGTAGCGGGTTCCCAGGTGCTCTGCCAGGAATTTTTCTGCAGCAGCAAATAATCCCAGGTTATTTACAGGTTTAGCAAATCCATGCCCTTCATCATCTGCCAGGATATATTTTACCATTGCTTTTTTATCTCTCAGGGCCATTACAATCTGGTCACTCTCAGCTTTATTTACCCTCGGATCGTTTGCTCCCTGTATAATGAGCAAAGGCGCTTTTATTTTATCTACACTGAATAAGGGGCTGGCATCATGCATAATTTTTTTCCCTTCTTCAGTCGATTCATCACCCATACGCAAAGCAAATAATTTGCGCCCGGCTTCCCAATAGGCAGGTATGCTGTTCATCAATGTAAAAAGATTACTGGGCCCTACGATATCCACGCCTGCTGCATAGAGATCCGGGGTATAAGCAAGGCCGGCCAGGGTTGCATAGCCACCATAACTGCCACCCATAATCGCAATTTTTTTAGGATCAGCCATGCCTTTATCCACAAGGTATTTCACCCCCCAGGTAATATCATCCTGCATTAGCTTGCCCCACTGCAGGTTTCCGGCATCCAGGTAGGCTTTTCCAAATCCGGTACTGCCACGAAAGTTTGGTGCCAAAACTATAAACCCTCGGTTTGCCATCATCTGGAACATGGGATTATAACCATTGTAATCCCTTGCCCAGGGCCCGCCATGTGGGAAAACTAATAAAGGCATATTTTTCCCGCTGCTGTTTTTTGGAACCGTCATATATGCCTGTATCTCCATGCCATCGCTGCTTTTATATCGTATGGCCTGCATAGGGCTCAGATATTTTTCAAAAGGCTTCAATTTTGGTTGGTATGAATACTGAAAAGTTAGTTTTTTAGTATCCCTGTTAAACAAATAGACATCAGGTGAGTGTGTATTACTACTCACATTCACCAGGAAATTTCTTTCGTCGGTGGTTCTATTATTTATACCCACTTCATGGCCCGGGAATTTTTTATACAGGTAAGCAAAATCTGCCTGCATTGTTTTATCCTTAAAATAAATGCGTTCCTTATCTCCGTAATAACTTACATATTCTATTTGCTTTGATTTTGGGCTAAAAGAAACATGGTGTATGTCCACTTCCTTTAACGGATCCTTTTCCACGAAAGTTGTTGCTCCGGTTTTTGGATCCATCAATAAAAGTTGTTCGAAATTTGATCCTTTATTAGAAGTGATATACACTTTTTTGTTATCTGCAGTAAAGTCCAGCAGATTTACAGATTCCAGCGGCCCTACTTCGTAAATTTTGGTGAAGCCACCGTTATCATCTACACGTAATATTTCCGTGCTTCCATCTTCTGGACTTCTTACGGCAAGGCGGGCTTTTTCGGCCCAATCGAATGCCCATCCACCCAAACGATCTGTATTCTCCTTTATTTTTTCCAGTTTACCACTGGAAATATTTAGTTTATACAGGTCATGCCACTTTGCATCCCTGTCATTGAGGCCCACCATCATTACATCTGGCTGTAACTTGCTTATTGCGTATATGCTTGCCCGTACTTTTTCATTTGGCGTAAGGTTACGGGCCACAGGAATACCGGTAGCCGGGTCAGGATTGTCAGTTGGGCTTACGGCATAAATATTATAATTTTCATTACCACCCTTATCTTTTATATA
>JBDSWG010000296.1:0-2969 GCA_039926825.1 Ferruginibacter sp. | reverse complement strand
CTCCGGGCAGAATACGATTAGAAACGATGGGTTTTACTTATGAGCAAAGGCCCCAGGTTTTACTCATTATATCCTCTACAAAAAATCTTAATAACCTGGAGCAAATAAGGCAGCAACACGTGGCGCTTAGCAACCCTGCCGTGTCCGGCAAAATAGATGTAACCAATATGCCCATTGTCGTTTATATCGGCCATTCCATTCACGGCAATGAACCCAGTGGTGCCAACGCTGCTTTGCTTACGGCTTATTACCTGGCTGCGGCACAAGGAAAAAATGTGGAAGAAATTCTGGACAACTGTGTCATCTTATTTGATCCCAGCTTTAACCCAGATGGCCTGCAAAGGTTTTCTACCTGGGTAAACCAGCATAAATCAAAAAATGATGTAACCAACCCGCAATCGCGGGAGTTTAATGAAGTCTGGCCCGGCGGGAGGTTCAACCATTACTGGTTTGACCTGAACCGGGATTGGTTGCCTGCAGTGCACATCGAAAGTAAAAACCGTTTGGAATGGTACCAGAAATGGTTGCCTAATATTTTAACGGATCATCATGAACAGGGAAGCAATGCAACATTCTTTTTCCAACCCGGCGTTCCTTCCCGGGTAAACCCGCTCACGCCCGCTAAAAACCAGGAACTTACGGCACGCCTGGGCAACTTTCATGCGAAGGCATTGGACAGCATCGGGTCATTTTATTTTACTAAGGAAAGCTATGATGATTTTTATTATGGCAAAGGTTCTACCTACCCGGATATAAACGGGGGCATCGGAATCCTCTTTGAACAGGCATCTTCCCGAGGGCACGCCCAGCAAACTGTGAATGGCATCCTCCGCTTTCCTTTTACCATCCGGAACCAGTTTGTTACGGCGCTTTCTACCTTAAATGGTGCAGTGGCACTACGCCGGGATTTTCTTAATTACCAAAGAGATTTTTATACCTCTGCACTCCGGGAAGCCTCGGATGAAAATGCAGGGGCCTATATTTTTGGCGAAGAGCATGATGTTACAAAAAGTTTTTACCTGGCAGATATGCTGCGCCGCCATCGCATAGAAGTTTACCAGCTAGCCGAAAAGTTTTCGGCAGAAGGAAAAAATTTTAAGCCCGGTCACGCTTTTATTGTACCCGCCCGCCAGGTTCAATACCGGCTGATCAAAGCCATTTTTGATAGGACACTAACGTATACGGATAGCCTTTTTTATGATATTACTGCCTGGACTATGCCCCTGGCATTTGGCTTGGAAGATGTAAAAATTTCTGCGAAAAATTATACTGCAAATTTGTTAGGGGCAGCTTTTACTGGTAAAGAAGTACCAGTGATAAAGACAGTGAATAAAAGCAACTATGCCTACCTGTTAGATTGGCGGGATTATTTTGCACCAGCAGCCTTATTTGAAATACAAAATGCCGACATGTTGGTTAAGGCAGCTACGAAACCCTTCAGTTTATCTCAGTATGGAAATGATATATCTTATGCCGGCGGCACCATCCTGGTACCGGTGCAGGGGCAGAAATTAATACCGGATTCCATACGCTCTCTGTTGCAAAGATTGGTGATAAAATATGGTGTTCATATCCTGGGCGTCAATACCGGCCTGTCAACTGGCGGCACAGACCTGGGCAGCAGTAGTTTTAAAGTGGTTAGTCAGCCAGAGGTTGCCCTTATCACCGGTACCGGGGTAAACCCTACAGATGCCGGGGAGGTTTGGTTCCTCCTGGATCAGCGGTTTAATATGCCCCCGGTTCTGCTGGAGGCTTCAGCTTTTAACCGGGGTAATGCTTCGGATTTTAATACCATAATAATGGTGGGCGGTAATTATGATGCAGTAGATAAAGAAAAATTAAAAGCCTGGGTGCGTGATGGCGGTACCCTCATTCTTACAGAAGAAGCTGTAAGTTGGGCCTCCCGAAATGGCATCAGTAATGTAAAACTGCGCACTGTAAAATCACCATACGATAGCATTAAGAATGGAAGTTATATTGATCGGGAGCAGATAGATGGTGCACAGCAAATGAACGGCGTCATATTGGGCACGATGGCAGACATGAGCCACCCGCTTTCTTTCGGTTACTCCACACCGGTAGTAAGCCTGTTTAAAGCGAACCGGGTGTATATGGAAAAGAGTGCGAATCCGTTTGCCTCTCCTTTTAAATATTTAGAGAAACCTCTGCAAAGTGGCTGGCTCAGCCGGGAAAATTCTGCCGCTGTAAAAAATTCTGCGGCAGTGGTGGTAAATGTATTGGGAAATGGAAGAATTATCAACATCGCAGACAACCCGAATTTCCGGGCCCTCTGGATGGGTGGCACAAGGTTGATGATGAACGCTGTTTTTTTTGGTAGGTTGATTGACGGCGCCAGTGCCCGGGAAACTGAATGATCACACCACATACCATCGGCTGTCATCATCCAGCGAATACCCCAGGCCATTACTCATATGGTAAACGGGTTTGTTTGTTTTTTTATGGGAAGATGTGGATTGTTCATAAACCCTAACACCATTATTTTCTCTTGAGAGATATGCAGTGAGTGCTGCTATAGTCGGGTCTATTTCATGCAACCATTGTTGCTCCGACTCATTTACAAATGCCTGGCTCATATAGTCCTGTTTTAGTAAAGAGTGAAAATATAGTGCCATGGTTCCACAAGCAGGCGATAATACTTAACTGGCAGATTATTTAATTTTTATGTATAAATTTACCTTTAAATTAAAGTATTATGAGCCACGATAAAAAGACAACACCACCGGAAGATGCCCAAAATAAAGATGCAGCTGTAAAACCGGATCCTGAAACGTTGAACACCACAGATCCACAAAAAAACATGGAAGGCCCTATTTCTTCCCTGATGCATAAAACAGGAGAGAGCTTCAAAACAGATCAAACTAAAGAAGAGGCAGATGAAGAAAAAGAAGAAGATATGGAATAAAATATAAGCGCTGTGAAGCGCTTTTTTAATGTAGTTTGTTTACTGA
>JBDSWG010000295.1:0-10802 GCA_039926825.1 Ferruginibacter sp. | reverse complement strand
AGAATTAAATTCCGGGGCTTTTTGCTAGAATAAATATTTCATTATTTAACCAGGAAGAAAGATATGTATGGTTTTGTATTTGTAGCTGTAGTTCCTTTGTAGCCTAAAGCAAATGTGGTATAAATTCTTTTGTTCAGAATAGTATTCCCACTACTGTAGGATGCAAGAGCAGTACTGGTCGGAGAAGTTCCGGTTTCCCTGATGGACCATAAAAGAAATGCCGCAGGAGCAGCCGGTACACTAAAGACTGCGCTACTACCCATATAAGGAATAGCTGATGCAACCTTGGTAGCTCCATAATAGAGATCAATCAAGGGTACGTTGGGCATTAGGTTTACAAATTTATAATTTGCAATATCTCCCTGCACTTGGGTAAGGTCATCTTTCAATAACACCGACCTTGTTTTCGCAAACGTATCAGCTACATGAACTGTATAATTCATACCCGCATCCAGCTGCAAGGCAACTGAATACAATACAATTGAATCCGTATTTGCATTTTTATTAGGGATAGAAATTTTTAAAGTATTTGCTCCAGGTTTTACAGCTAAATAATCTGCAAAATTTTGACCATTGGTATTATAACCTCCGCCTGGAAAAGGAGTTCTGCCAGTGATCAGTCCACTTACTCTTTCCCCGTTAATGGATAATTGAACAGAAGGATTGGCAGGGTACATTGAGGCATAATTTATTTTAAGTAAAGCATCGCCGGGTGTAATAAAAGAACGGTCAGCAATATAATCTTTATCTTTTTTACAACCTGGTAACGTGGCCAGGCTAATGCATGCAAAAAGGATTATTAATAGAAATTTCATGTTGATAAATTTAATTTATTTAAGGGGTTACAACCCATAATGGTTTAGTATGGTAGTCTAATGCGGTGGCACCTATTCTCTCTAATTCGAGTTTATTCCATACATATTCAGAATTAAATCGCGGTGGCATACGATATACAAGTTTGCCCATATTATTTGAAAATAAATCGCCTCCAGTTGGGACGGCAAAATCTTTATAAACCTGTAAACCCGTAGCAGGGTCAATGTCTGTATAATGATAGCGCCGCATATCTAACCAGGTTTCCAGCACGCCATGCCCAAACATATGTGTATATTTTTGTTGCATAATTTGGGAAACGGTGAGGCCTGAAGCCGTCGCTGGCACTACCTGCGCCATATATGCCGCCTTCTTGGCCGGTGTTATTTCTTTGCCCGCAGGTATGTTTACATTATAGGTTGTCGTGAGCATATCAAAAGATAAACTTATGGCTTCCGTATAAGCCTGGAGCGCCATAGTTTTATCCCCTTTTCTAAAGGCAGCTTCTGCTTTCATAAATAAAACTTCGCTGGCCGTAATAATCGGGAATGGCGCATTGTTTGTAAAAATAAACCGGCAATTGGCATCGTTGGAAGGTGTGGTATTAATAACACTTGTAGAGTTTTGACTAACCCCATGAAAATTTTCAGGCCTGTCTGCAGCTATTAAGGAAGCAATCTGCCCTTTATTAGGCAATACGCCCTTAATTGTACCATTAGTATTACCCCTAAGCATATACCAGGCCCGGGGATCCGCTACATCTATAAATGCACCTTTGGTTCCATTCATTAAACTAGCAATATAATCGCCCTGTCGTATCGCCGTAGGAGATACCGAACTGAGTCCCGTCAGGTTCCCTCTGAATGGCCCGAAGAAGTTATTCGTTCCGCTGATGGCAGTCGCAGCAAATTTCACCATCGCATTATCAGCAATGCCGGTTATAGCTAAATTGGAATAATAAATAACTGAATCAGGCTTATAGGTTGCTTTATTGCTTTGATGGTTGTAGTATCTGGCCAGAACACTATATACAAATTTTTTCCATTTACCTGTATCTCCATTATAAAAATTTTGATCGCCGATTGCCAGGTTGGCCTGGCTAACAGCACCTCCTGTTTTATTCAGGTTTTCCAATGATTCAAAACATAACTGTCTTACAAGATTATATGCATCTTCTTCGGTATCATATTTAAAAGTAATCTGGTCTGTTCTGAAGGCCTCTTTTACAATTACTTCGCCATAATAGTCTGCCAGGGTTAACCAGCTCCAGGCAAAAATCGCCTGCCCGACTCCGGCATAATCCCATTTTTCCTCTTCTTTAGCCCAGCGTATCATCATTACATTGTTTTGTCCAATGTCATAATAATGCATTCTCCAGGTAGACTGGGCCACATCCGTATTGTAATCTCCCATCTGGTCAAACACGCTGCCGGAGTTTGCGTATTGGAAATTCTGTACATAAGCGCCTACATATCTAATATCATTCATAGTGCCATGCCCACTGGCATTGGCGGCCATGGATGCTATGATATTTGGCAACAGTTTTTCTACCGGAACCCTGGTAGGGGCATTAGGATTTTGATAAACTTCATCAATTTGTTTTGAACACGAAAAAAGAAAAAAAGTAGACGTGCACAAAAGAACTGCGTTAAAAATTATTTTTTTCATAATGATTTTTTTTTAAATTTAAAAGCTTGCCCGGATTCCCAGGTTGATACTAATAGGAGTTCCTGTATTTCCATAATCGAAACCAAAACCTCCCACTCCACGGCTACCTGCGGTATTCCCATTCACCTGCGGATCAGCACCATTGTAGTTTGTAATTAAAATGAGATCATTCATCGTTACAAAGGCCCCCAATGAACGTATAGCCTTTATTCTATTGGTTAAGCCGGATCCAAAAGTGTAGTTTAAGCTTATATCTCTTAAGCGGAACCAATTCACATCTTTTTGAATAAATTCTTCTTCCGGCATGCTTGTGTAATATGACTGGTTATTAGAGGGGGTTATCGAAATGGTATTGCGTGTAGGCGTAGCCGTATTTTCAAGGCCATCCTGTAATACACCATTGATTACCCTGGGTTCATTCCTGTCAATCGTCCTGTAGCTTTTACCAATAGTAGTCAGGTAGCGTTCGGTACCATTAAAAATATCTCCTCCGACTTTAAGATCCCATAAAAACGACAACCTGAAATTTCCATAACTCATGGAATTTGCCCAACCAACTGTATAATCAGGGTTCCTATCTCCTCTTACTCTAAAGTTAGGGTCTATTATAGGAAGCCCTGTAGAAGCACTTATTATCTGGTCTCCGTTCTTATTTCTTAAGTAGCCATAAGATGTAATAGAGGTAGTAGGTCCTCCTAATACAAGGCCTCCACGAGCATTTGCATATAACCAGGTATCTGACTGGTAGAATTCCGGTACGTTGGCAGGAAGCGCTGTGACCTTGTTCCACATCTTATTAAAATTCAGCCTGGTGTTCCATTGAAAGCCTTTACCTTTTACAACATCCAGGTTTAATGCAACTTCAACACCCTCATTTTTATTAGCCCCTACATTTAAGGTATTTAAAACGAATCCAGTTGCATAGCTAGACCGGAATCCTTCCACAATCAAATCTGAATTACGGGTATTATAATATGTAGCATCTACAGAAAGGCGGTTGTTAATCACCCGGAATTCAGTACCCATCTCAAATGTTTTTTGTTTCTCCGGGCGCAGGTAAAGGTTATTGTTATTAAATGCATACGTAAAACCTCCACCACTACTGAGGGCATTGTTGAAAACTGACTGGTTCGCATATGGGCTGCTCGACCGGGCTGTTGTAGCTAATGAGCCTCTGAGTTTCCAATAGTTTAAAACTTTGCCTTTTATGCCTGGAATTATATCAGACATAATAATACTAACGCTTCCTGCAGGAAAATTATATTTTCTGAAATCGTTTGGAAAAATAGAGGATTCTTCAAACCGGTGGGTCACCGTAAGAAATACGGCTGAATTCCAACCTACAGAAGCCTCTCCGAAATAAGCAGCAGATCTGCGAATGCTATAATTTGGTAGATTTTTGGAAGAATTGGAGAGCCTGATCCTTGTCGCAGGGTCAGTATTGTTACTATCCTTATTATTATAGTCTTTAAGATTATTCCCTACAACTGCCCATTGCTGAAATTCATAATCCTGCCACATATTACCAACCATTAAACGGCCATTAAACTTTCCAAGTGTCTTTTTAGCCGTCGCAGTTATAGTATGGTTATAACCATAATAATTTCTGTAATAGTTATCCTGTTGTCCCTTTTGAGAGCGATTTAAAAAATATGACATAGAATCATACTGAGTATACCCTACAGTTTTATATGTATCATATCCAAACCTTCCCGCGAGGGTTAACCAATTAACCGGGTTGATATCTATCCCAAAAGTAGCCAGTAGCCGATCTGTATTGTCTGAACTCCGGTTGCGATAAACATTGTAAAATGGATTATCCAAATCTGCATTTGGATTAGAATTAAAAAGAATTTTCTTTAAACCATCCGGGCTTTGAAAATCACGAATATCATCATTGCTTGGCCAGGCCAACAGGTTTAATAAATAGCCGCTGGCACCTCTTAATGGTTTATCATTTTTTGTGTTGATATAACTTATGGATGGCATTATATCTATATATTTCCCAATTTTGGTCGTATTGGATAACCTGAAGTTATACCGCTTGTAGGTATTGGTAGGGATAGCGGCTTGTTGGTCAAATAAAGATCCTGAAAAACGAAAACTCACGTCCTTCTTACCATATTCCAGGGCCAGGTTATGCGTTTGAGAAAATCCTGTTTGAAAGAAATGGTTTATGTTATCATACAATTGTTCTCCGCCATAACGACGTCCGAAGGCAGAAAAGGTACTGGCAGGAACAAGATTAGTCCCACTGGAATAAGCATTAACAACTGAAGGTAGCCTTGTTAACTTTTGTATGCGGAAACTATTATCGTATGAAACTGCTAACCTGCCATTTGTTTTGGCTCTTTTGGTAGTTATAATGATAGCCCCCGAACTTGCCTGGCTGCCATAAAGTGCAGTTGCTTCCGGCCCTTTCAGGACAGTAACCGATTCTATATCATTTGGGTTTAAATCACTTATGCGGTTAGAATAGTCATTACCACGGTTAGGCCTGTCCGAAGCTAAACCTAACTGGGAACCTCCATTACTGGTTTCATTTAAGGTAGAATTATCAGCGATTACACCATCAACAACAAATAAAGGGGAGTTATCTAAGGCTAAAGAGTTAAAGCCCCTCAACACAATCTGCGAACTTGAACCTGCTGCACCACCTGTTTGGTTTACTGTTAGGCCAGCCACGCGTCCTTGCAAACCATTTACAAAATTTTCTCTCTGGCTTTCCTGTAATTCTTTACCTTCTACTTTCTGTACAGAATAACCCAGTTCTTTAGGGTTACGCTTAATGTCCATTGCCACAACAACAACTTCTTCCATTTGTTGGTTCTGCAAGGTCATGCTGGCATTTACCTTGTCAGATACTCCAACTTTAACCTCCCGTGAGCCAAAGTTTACAAAGCTGAAAACAAGGGTTTGTCCCGGAGAAGCAAGGATGGAATACATGCCGGCGGCATTTGTTTTGGTGACAATCCGGGTACCCTTTACCGTTACCGTTACATCACTCAGGGGCTGGTTGTCACTGCCGGTAACCAGGCCTGTAATTGTTTTTTCCTGCGCCATTGTTGTCTGCATGCAAAGCATACACAGGCCGGAAAATAACATCAGGAGAAGAATTTTTCGCATAGCAATCTGTTTTTAGTTAATTGTTTAAGTTGTACAAAATAGTTCTCAGCCGGGTAGCTGTGGTTACTTCAGGATGGATATTTAATTTATATAACCTTAATTCCTGCTTCGGCAAATGGCTTCAGCAAGGCATCATTGGGATCTAACTCTGTAATGAGCGTATCTATCTTTTTTGTGCTGCATACGTGTATCGGCTGTACGGTATTTATTTTTTCTGAGATGGTGAGACAGACCAGTTTTTTTGCACTATTAATCATGTGCTGTTTTAGCTGTACCACGTCCCAGTCATTATCCGTAATTCCATGTTCCATATCCAGGGCATTTATGCCCAGTATGCACATATCCGGCGTAAAGCTTTTTAGTTTTTCCATTACATCAGCCCCGTAAGTTATCTGCGAGGTTTTGGAAAGTTTATCACCCAGCACAATTACTTCAATGTTTGTGTGGTGCATGTATTCTACAATTGCCGGTATACTGCCGGATATAAAAGTTGCATTTAAATCTATTGTTAGCGCCTTCGCTAATTCCACAATAGTTGTACCGCCACCGGTCAAAATAAACATCCCATTCTGTATTAGTGCCGCAGCTTTTGCAGCTATAATGCGTTTCTCTGGTAAAGCATATACTTTTTCCGCCGGCCGGTTTACGTTTGTGAAAGAATGTGATAAAGCACCACCATGAACTTTCACCAATTGGCCAGTATCCGAGAGTTCCATCAAATCACGCCGGATAGTGTCTTCAGAAACAGCTATTTCGTTACTCAAACTCGCAGATAAAACCCTGTTATGAAGATTTACCTGGTGAAGAATGTACGCTTGCCTTTCTCTTTTTAGCACTTGTTAATTTTCTTAACACTAAACTATAGGAAAACTTGCAGAAACACGCAGATTTAATCAATTAATTTTCAAAATCTTAATAAAAAGACGCAAAATCCAGTAGTATTAATTTATTCTGTAATATCATCTACGACACTTTCATTCAGGAATAAGCCGATAAGGTCTTTTGCTTTATAGATAGCATTCGTATAGCGGTTGCCAGTTACAATTATTGTTGCATCCTGTGGGATCAACCGGATGAACACAGCATTATTGCCGTGCCACCAACCATTATGAAAGATGACTTTGTTATTCGGGTAAATATTCATACGCCAACCCAAGCCATAATTTTTTATGCCCGGCCGCTCATTGCTGTAAGGTGTATACGCCTGGTCCAATGTATTTTTTTGTAGCAATGAAGTTTTACTCAGCGCTTTATCCCACCGCAATAAATCACGCACATTACTGTAAACATTCTTATCTCCATAAACCCGGTCAAGATATCCTTCGCCTATTTCAACTCCCCGCCAGTCGTAGCTTGGTGTTATTCGTGCACTATCTGAAGGCTTGTATATAAATGTATGGGCCATTTGCAGGGGCTTAAAAAATGTGCTATCCATAAAATGAGAAAATGACTGTCCAGAAACTTTTTCTACCAGCAAAGCGAGCAGCGCATAATTGGTATTACAATATGTGAAGCGGGTATCTGGCTTACCTATATTCTTTATATCCTGTTTACGGGCTATCAGCGTATCCAGTACATCCTGGTTGGTTAGATATTTAGATTTATCCCAACCCAGGTCCTCCATAAAATAAAGATAATTGGGCAATCCACTCCGATGATCAAGCATCGTCCTGATGGTAACCCCGGGGTAATTAAAGGATGGGAAGTAATAACTAAATGAAGAATCCAGTTGTACTTTTTTGTTTTCCCAAAGTTTTAAAACTGCCATGGCTGTAAATGTCTTGGACACAGAAGCAATATGAAATTCTGTTTCGGCATTTATACTATCTATTCCACGCAGGTGCGCTGTGCCTTTATATTCTTCAAAAACAATGTTACCATTTTTTGCGACAAGTATTCCCCCATTGAATCCACTGTTCTTAAGCACAGAATCATACCAATGGCGGCATTGCTGGTAGATGTAATTTCTTTCTGCTTCAGGTAAAAAACCGGGGTCTGGAATTTTGACAAGTGTACTGTCTGTAACAATTTTTTTCTTGTCCTGGGAAGCCGATTGGCAACTGGTCATGTAGGCAGAAAGGGTGAAGAGAAACACAGAAAAAAAGAATTGGGAGAAATATATCCAGCCTTTTTTTTTCAGTATTATTCCCCTCTTATTCAGAGATGGTTCACGGTTCATATGATATCAAATCTTGATAAGGAATATATTTGTGCAAATTACACAGTAATTCGCCATGGCAGACAAAAAAAGTACCAGTTATCCGAAGGAGAAAATTAATATTCTTTTCCTGGAAAATATTAGTGATGCAGCTACCAGCCTTTTTAACCAGGAGGGGTACACGAATGTAAAAAAAATGGCCGGCTCGCTGGGCGAGCAGGAATTGATAAAAGCCATTAAAAATGTTCACATCCTGGGCATTCGCAGTAAAACACAGGTAACGGCAAAAGTTTTGGAGGCAGCAACACGACTGCAGGCTATCGGTTGTTTTTGTATTGGCGTAAACCAGGTAAATATACCGGAAGCTACGCATGCCGGAGTGGCCGTTTTTAATGCACCTTACAGCAATACCCGCAGCGTGGCGGAACTGGTGATGGGAGCCAGTATCATGCTCATGCGAAAGATTTTGGATAAAAACTCAGCGGCCCATGCCGGCACCTGGTTAAAGGATGCCAGCGGCAGCCATGAGGTAAGGGGAAAAACAATTGGCATTATAGGATATGGAAATATTGGCAGCCAGGTAAGTGTTCTGGCTGAAGCCCTCGGCATGAAAGTATTATTTTATGATGCAGAAACAAAATTGCCTTTGGGTAATGCAGCCGATAGTAAATCACTCAAAGAATTATTACAACAATCTGATATCGTTACACTGCATGTTCCAGAAACGGCCGCAACTAAGTGGCTGATAAATAAGCAAACCCTGGCGCAAATGAAAAAAACGAGTGTGCTGATAAACTACTCACGGGGAAGCGTAGTGGATGTAAAGGCCTTGCGTGATGCTTTGATAAATGGCCGGATGGGCGGGGCTGCCATTGATGTATTTCCGGACGAGCCGGAAAAAAATGGCGATGTTTTTAAAAGTCCTTTGCAGGGTTTGCCTAATGTATTGCTTACACCGCATATTGGTGGCAGTACGCAGGAAGCGCAACAGAATATTGGATTTGATGTAAGTACGAAACTTTTCAATTACCTGGAAAAAGGCATGACGAATGGTTCACACACGGTGCCTTCGCTGGCTTTGCCCCCTCACGTAGGAGCACACCGAATCTTACATATACATAATAATGTTCCGGGTGTATTAAGTGAAATCAACAGCACCTTATCAAAAAATAAAATCAATATTTTGGGACAATATTTAAAGACCAACGATGATATTGGTTACGTGGTGTTGGATGTTGACAAAAACCTCAGCAAGCCGGCGCTGGCCCTGCTTAAAAATGTGCGGGAGACGATAAAAGTAAGGATGCTTTATTGAAGAAATATTTTGTACATGCATGTTTTCGTTTAAGATACACCTGGAAAATTATCTCTGAAAGTTTCGTAAATTTGAAATAAAATTATGAAACTGGTTATCCTGGGCGGTGGTTTTGGTGGCCTCAAACTAGCCCGCAGCCTGAACAATAAACCGGGTTTTGAAATTGTTTTAATAGATCGTTTTAACTACCACCAGTTTCAGCCCCTGTTTTACCAGGTAGCTACGGCCGGCCTGGATGCCAGCAATATTTCTTTCCCCCTTCGCAAAGTTTTTCATCATAGTAAAAACGTGCGTTATCGCATGGCCAATATTCAATCTATAAATGTTAGTGATAAATGTGTGCTTACAAATGTGGGTGAATTTAAGTATGATAGTCTTGTTATTGCAACCGGCGCCGATACAAATTTTTTTGGAAATGCAGAAATGGAAAAACATGCTTTCCCCATGAAAAGTACGACTGAAGCTTTGCAGATTCGTTATAAACTTCTGCGCAATTTTGAAGAAGCTGTATTACTTAAAGATGCTGCAGCATTGCAGCGGCTCATGAATATTGTTATCGTAGGTGGCGGTCCTACCGGTGTAGAACTCAGTGGGGCCATTGCAGATATGAAAATTTATGTTTTGCCCAAGGACTACCCGGAACTCGATTTTTCTAAAATGAATATTTACCTGCTGGAAGGCAGTGATGAAACCCTGGGTACCATGAGTGATAAAAGCAGCCGCGAATCCCGGAAATACCTGGAGGAGTTAGGCGTAACCGTTAGAACAAGCACGTTGGTAAAAGAATATGATGGCAAAACAGTGACGATGAAAGACGGTGAAACGATAGAATCCGGAATGCTCATCTGGGCAGCTGGAATTAAAGGAAATATTCCAGGCGGGTTAGATAAAATCCTGGTGGCCAAAGGCAACCGTTTAAAGGTAAACCGTCATTGCCAGGTAGAAGGCTTTGAAGATATTTATGCCATTGGCGATGTAGCCTATATGGAGGAACCGGCCTGGCCGGAAGGCCACCCCCAGGTTGCGCCGGTGTCCATGCAGATGGCGGATATGCTGGCAAAAAATTTCCGGCGCATAGAAATGAAGAGCAGTGAGCAGAATATATATGAATTTGTTTATAATGATAAAGGGGCTATGGCAACGGTGGGGCGTAACCTGGCTGTTGTAGATGTGCCCAAACCGAAGCTGCATTTCAAAGGTTTCTTTGCCTGGCTCATCTGGATGGGCCTGCACCTGATGCTCATCCTGGGAGTAAAGAACAGGTTCTTTGTTTTCATGAACTGGCTCTATAATTATTTTACCTACGATCAGAATCTCAGGTTAATCTTTGGAACATACAAATCTGCAAAAAATTCAAATAATGGATGAGGGGAAAGTCTTCCTGGCCGCAGAATGGAATGATTTGCTCATGATCAATTATAGCATTGATCCGGAAGTATTAAAACCCTTCTTGCCGACGTTTACAGAAATAGATTTAGAAGATGGGCACTGTTATATTTCTATGGTTGGATTCCGCTTTGAAGATGTGCGTTTAAAAAATATCAGTATACCTTTTCACCGCAATTTTCCGGAAGTTAATCTTCGTTTTTATGTCAGGCGTTTTGATGGCAAAAAATGGCGCAGGGGAGTGGTTTTCATAAGCGAAATAGTACCCCTGCCGGCCATTAGTTTTATAGCCAATAGTTTTTATGGAGAAAAATATAAAACACTTCCCATGCGTGC
>JBDSWG010000294.1:0-6906 GCA_039926825.1 Ferruginibacter sp. | reverse complement strand
TTCCTGGTTTTGATCCGTGGCTTTGGTATACCAGCCCCTACCCGGCAACCGTATAAAAGATCCGTCTATAAATCCTTTGCCACCGGTTGAAATTACAGATCCATTTGTCGGCATACCCACTAATTTTCCAATTCCTAATTGCTTGTATGCATGAGAAAAAATTTCAGCATTACTATAACTTCCTTCATTACAAATAGCAATGGATGGCTTTGTCCAGGCAGCATAAACCAATCGCTCACCAATCGGGTAATAATCGCGGAATTTTAATTTGTCTTTTTCCAGGTTTTCGCTGGCACCACGGGGAATCGTATAAGCATGCTGCTTATAATTTAAAATGGACATTAAATAATCTGTGGTAGAGCCACCACCATTATATCGCACGTCTATTACCAGCCCTTCTTTGCCACTTCCGGCTACTGTAAATTCTCTTTCTACTACTTCAAAACTTGGAAAGTCCATACTCTTTATATGAATATATCCCAGCTTTCCATTCGACCATTTATCTACCATATCCCGGCGTTCCTGCACCCACTCTTCATACAAATTTTCAGAAAGGGACGTAGCAGGCCGAATCACAACTTCTCGTTTTACACCATTGCCACCCAACACATTTAATAAAATTTTTTCACCGGACATACCCATTAACCGGCTGTAGAAATTTTCATTTTCTTTTAGGTCTTCTCCATTTACGGCCGTTATAATATCGCCGGCAAACAAGTGTCCGCTTATTTTATCAGATGGGCCTTCTGCCACAACATGCGTTACTTTCATACCATTTTTAACGGCTTCTATTTCTGCACCAATGAGGCCTGTGCGCTCGGTTTGAGTCTGGGCCCTGTCCGGTGATGTAAAGCCCATATGACTACTATTTAATTCTCCTAATAACAAGTTATACATATCAGTGAAATCATCACTTGTGCTGGCATTGATGATGCGCTCCTGGTATTTATCATGAAGTTTATTCCAGTTTTGCCCGTGAAAATTGGGATCGTAATAACCATCTCTTATGGTGCGCCAGGCTTCTTCAAAAACCTGTTTGCGTTCCGCGGCATAATCTATATTTATGCGAGCCACATAGGGCAAAGATTCCGCAGCACTCGTTTTTAAATCAATGCGGCCAAGGCCCCCGGTTTTAGTATAATATAAATATTTTCCATCCTTATCCATCACCACGTTGCCGGGATTTGTTCCGCCTTTTGTAATTTCTTTTAAATCTTTTCCATCCCATTTTATGCTGTAGAGGTCGCGGCCTTTGGCTGTATTCGTAGCCGTTGTATAATAAAAAGTTTCCCCGTCTTTAGATATTGCCAGTTCTGCTTCATCTCCTGGAAAAGCCGTCACCTGAACGGTACGCTCATAAATTTTATCAAAATCTATTTTAATGGGTTGTACTTTTTTATCTTTTGTTTTCGCATCTGCTTTATCTGCAGCAGGTGGCTCCTTGTCCTGCCAATCCTGTGTATCTTTTTCCCAGTCCTCTTTTTTTAACCATACAAACCAGACATCTGTACTGCGGCCCACACTTCTTTGAGAAAGAAATCCCAGCTTGGAGCCGTCCGCACTCCATACAGGGTTACCATCGGACCGGGGGTGCATAGAAATATTTACCGGCTTTTCTGAATTATCTGCAGCCTGTATATACACTTCATAATTAGCATATAGGTCGGTCATGCTGTAGGCTACCCATTTACTATCCGGGCTCCAGGCTACATCTCCCGGGGTAGCCCAGCCTTTGGTCAATATTTTTTCATTGCTAAGTTTGCCGGCCGGCGAAATATCCGCAACCACCAGAGTACCACGGCCACGGGTATATGATATTTTTTTTCCATCCGGCGATACAACCAGGTTCCCTTCATCTTCTTTTGTATTAGTTATTTGCTGCAAGTCGTGCTTCAGGCTTTTATACATGCTGCGCTCGGTAGTATCGGCCGAACGGTAAAGATAAATATCGAAATTTCCATCTGCCCGGTCACTAGTGAACAAGAGGGTGCTGTCATTGAGCCAGGCAGAACCACCATCCCTGTATGGATGGTTGGAAATATTTATGCTGCGGCTTTTTTCTTTATCAGCTTCTTTAATAAAAACTTCACCGCGTGCTGTAAAGGCCAGCATTTTTCCGCCGGGAGAAACAACAAAATCTGAAGCCCCGCTGGTCATTACTTTTTGTTCTGTCGGGTCCAGGCGGTCATCAGCACTAATCTGTACCATTAACTTTGTAGCTGTTCCTTTATCTGCTTTCATGGTATAAAGATTCATGTCCCGCTCAAATACAATATCGGTTCCATTTGCAGAAATACTGAAGGACCGGATAGATTCATCTGTATAGTTTGTAATTTTTTCCGGTTTGCCGGAAGCTTTTCCATTATCGTCTAAGGATAACCGGTAGAGGTTATAAGCCCCATCATTACTACTCAGAAAATATATTTTATTATTACCTGCCCATTGCGGAAAAATATCATTGGTTTTGAAACCCGGCAGTTGTGTGTAGGTTTTTGACTTTGTATCGTACAGCCAGATGTCGCGATTGCTGCTGCCGGTATAAGCATAGCGTGCAACGGGATTTATATCTCCACGAACAAATGCCAGGAACCTTCCGTTCGGGGATACTACCGGGTCAAACCCAACGGCATCGAGTATACGCTTTTCCGTACCGCCGCCAGGGCTTATGCTGTACACTTCTGAAGGCCTCTCCATGCGCTTGAAATCCCTGTTGGTAGAAAACAGGATAGCTCCGGGCTGTGTCCAGCTGGCAATGTTATCTGCGGCGGAGTGCCAGGTAAGCCTTTTAGGCAAACCGCCGGTAACGGGCATCACAAAAATATCATTGTTGCCATACCGATCTCCGGAGAAGGCAATCTGGCGGCCATCCGGGCTAAAGACAGGGTTGCTTTCATATGCTTCATGTATAGTAAGGCGTGTCGCCCTGCCGCCGGTAGAAGGTACCGTCCAGATATCTCCCTGGAAAGAAAATGCTACCAGGCTGCCGTCATTATTAATAGCGGGCTGCCGCAATAATAATTTATCCTGTGCATGCACCGTGTTCACGTTGAAAAAAACTGCCAGGAGCAGTAAGCAAGTCAGTCTGTACATATGATATTTTTTAGCTAAGCAACTTAGTGAATAATGCAACACGAAAAAAACTTCTTATAGCAGCGGTAGGCATTTTCCGTAAAAACTGACCGAAGCCTGTTTTTAATAAGTTTTATAAATTAATTTTTCAGAGGATTGCCACTGGTGTCCAGTTCAATGATTTCATACCCCATTTGTTCCACCCCGGGTAATATTTTTTCTCTATCGCCCACTAACAGGATATTTATTTTATCTGTATTTAGGTAATCTTTTGCGAAGCGATCAATTTCTGCTTTAGAAATATGATTTAAAATTTCGCTTTGCTGTTGCACAAAATCACCGGGAAGCTGGTATTGTTGAATCCGGTTGATGAAAGCAATTTTCTGCGCCGGCGTTTCATAATTTCGGGCATCTGACTGTCCAATGGATTGTCTCATAAACTTTATCTCATCTTCTGTAATTCCACTCGTAGCATATTGTTTAATCTCCCTCATCACCTCGCCGAGAGCACTATCCGTTGCGTTAGCTTTTATGCTGCTGCTAAAGGTAAAATTGCCGCCATATTTATCCCCTGCAAAATTGCTGCGGGCACCATATGTCCAGCCCTTATCTTCCCGAAGGTTTAAATTTACACGGCTACTAAAAGCTGCGCCCAGGTTGTAGTTGGTTAATACGGCCCGGTAAAAATCTCCGGTGGCATCATATTTAAGATTTGTCGGGTACCCGATCCGGAATTCTGTTTGTGCAGCTTTGGGAATATTTACAAGATAGAGAACAGTTTTGTTTAGTGGAACTGCATCTGCAACTTCCGGTAAACTAAAGTTTTTGGAAGGGAGTTTTTTCAGGAAGTTCAGTTGGGAAACCACGTCATTTGCCTTTATATCTCCTACTACCACCACGCGGCCATCGTTAAAACCGATATAGCTGTTGTAATAATTTTGTATATCTGCCAGGCTGATGTGGTTCAGCGTTTCTACTGTACCGTTATCTGCAATGCCAAGGATATTTTTTGGACCGTAATTTATATAATCATAAACATTGGAAGCTACAGTACTTGCTTGGGTATTGGCATTGGTAATATTTTCTTTAGCCTGTTTTTTCAGCCTTTCAAATGTTTCATTGCTGAATTTCGGTAACAGCATTCTTTCCTGTAATAATGCCAGCGTCGGTGCCAGGTTTTTCTTCAGGGATTGCACACTGAAGACAATGGCATCTTTCGTACTGGATACATTTATTGTACTGCCCAGTTTTTCCAGGGCCAGGGAAAAATCTTCTGCGGAATGTTTTTGTGTATCGTCATTCATCATGGCCGCAAAAAGACTGGCCAGCCCGGCTTTGCTCAGGTCACCTGATTCCATTAACCTGCCACCTTTCAGGTAAATATTCATATTGACCATGGGTATTTCTTTATCTTCCAGCCCTACAATCTGTATCCCGTTCTCCAGCGTTTTCTCCCAGAATTCCGGTGCACTAATAACCGGGTTTGGGCCAGACTCAGGAACTGTGGACCGGTCAAAATTATCATTCACTTTTATATAGGTCAGGCCATCATATCCATAGGAAGGTTTCAAATATCCGGATGTATTCACGGTATAATTATCTGCACTTGCTATTAAGTTTTCTTTGCCCTTGGGCAATACACTTATAACCAGGCGGTTTTTATTTTTGATGTATTGATTGTATACCCGCATTACATCAGCCGCAGTTAAACTGTTATTCGCTGCGAGTTGCTCTTTTATTTTATTGGGGTTACCCGTGTAAGTCTGGTATGCTGCCAACTGTGCTACTTTGCCTTGAACACTTGCCAGGCTGGAAATGATCCGGACCTCATTGATTATTTTATATTTCTGAATATCATCTTCCGTTATGCCTCTTTTTTCAAAAGTTGTAAAAGCACTATCCAATAATTTTTCCATACGATCTAAACCTGCTCCGGGGTAAGGTGTAATGGTAAATGTAAATTCTCCCGCCAGTTCATTCAGGTTGCTATTTGCAGAAGCATTTAAAGCTTTTTGTGGTTTGATAAGGGCCTGGTATAAAATAGAATTGCTGTTACCACCCCTGCTGCCTCGGCCTCCCTGGCCCATCACCTGTGCCAGGCAACTCAATGCTGCCATGTCTTTATGATATTGCGGAACTGTGGGATACACCACACTTAATCTTGGGGTGCGGGCATAATTATCTATGTAACTTACATACCTGTTTTTTTCCAAAACAACTGGTAGGTTGGTAGCTTTTTTCACAACAGGCCCGGATTTTATCGGGCCAAAATATTTCATGGCCATGGCTAACACATCTTTTGTATTTACGTCTCCACCTACCGTCAGGGTAGCATTATTGGGGCCATACCAGCGCAGGAAAAAGTTTTTCAAATCCTCTACATTGCTGCGGTTAAGGTCTTCTATATAGCCTATCGTGAGCCAGGAATAAGGATGGCCATAAGGATAAAGATTTTTTGCGGACACTTCTCTCAGCAAGCCATAAGGAACATTATCATAGTTCTGGCCCCGCTCATTTTTTACGGTCTCCCGCTGATTTTCAAATTTTTTCTGGGTTACCGCATCCAATAAAAAACCCATGCGATCAGCTTCCAGCCAGAGCATTTTTTCGAGCTGGTTTTTAGGTACAGTTTCAAAATAATTTGTACGATCCTGGTTGGTGCTGCCATTGAGCGTACCACCGGATGACTGTACAATTTTAAAATGCTCGTCATCTGCCACATGATCTGAGCCCTGGAACATCATGTGCTCAAAAAAATGAGCAAATCCACTTTTACCTATTTCTTCCCGGGCGGAACCGACATGATAGGTTACGTCCACATGCACAATCGGGTCAGAATGGTCTTCGCTTACAATAACTGTAAGCCCATTAGGCAAAACATATTTTTCGTATGGAATAATAATTTCTTCGCCTTTCTTTGTAACTTTTTCTACCAGCTTAGCCTGGGCTAAAATCATGATGGGAAGACAAAAGGAGCCGATAAAAAAAATAAAGATTCTTTTCATTTAAACATTTTAAAAAGTATAGATAATACCTGTGACTTTTCCAGGCTGAGCCGGTGTTCATCAAAGATTTTTCAGAAAAATTTTTCCAGTCGCAAGATAACACGGGAATGCGTGCTATTATGTAAGGAAAAAGTAAAAAATTGGCTGGATGCCGTAAATTTTATTTCCGGAAAGTTTAAATGGATTAGGAGAAGATATTCTAAACTTTATTCAAAGAATATTTTTTCATTAATAACCGTACCACTGTATAAGATATTAAGCACATACATGGTCTTTACGCTGAACAGGCTGGGTACATTAAAACTAATATAGCGGTTACCCGTAGGGTTTAGTTGATTGTAATATAGCTTTTCGCCCCTGGTACCATATATCGTAATTTCTATATGCTCATAGATGGGCTTGATAAATTCCAGGTTAATGCGGAAATTGGTAACCGGGTTTGGATAAATCCTGATATCCTGGGTATCGCTGTTTTTCAATTTTACGATATTTGAATATTCCGTTGCACCCTGGCGGGTAATTCCTTTTATGCGATAATAAACTTCGCTGGCACTGATGCGGGTATCCTGGTATCTATATATTTGTTGCGTAGCGTTGGTATTATTTACAATATTATTTACCGGGTTAAACGTTCGGGCATTTACAGAGCGCTCCAATAGGTAATTTTCAAAACGATCATTTTCAAACGCTTCGAATTCCAGGCTGGCATATTGATTATCCCAGGCGGCTTTTAATTCAATGCCGGAAAGGGGTACGGGTGCAGAAGCAAAAATTGGTACAATATTAAAATTGCCATTTAATATGCCTTGAGATTCTGCTGCGGTCATGCATA
>JBDSWG010000293.1:0-3036 GCA_039926825.1 Ferruginibacter sp. | reverse complement strand
CAGCCAGTACAACGATGTAATCATGCAAATGATTTTTCAAATCGAAACATAATTTTTTCAGGGCGTCCGCATGACCAACTTCTATAATATCCCCGATGAAAGTTACCTGGCCAATAATTTCATCTTTCTGCAATAATTCATTCCGCACCGCCACAAGCTGCCGGGCCTCCAGTGATTCAATCCTTTTTTGCAGCTTATTATTTTCTGAAATTAATTGTTCCACAGCCTTCGCCGGCTCCCGGTTATTTTTTATTATACTTTCTATAGAAAAAAGATGATGAAGATTTTCATTTACATATTGCTCTGCCGCTTTACCGGAAAGCGCTTCTATGCGTCGCACGCCTGCAGCAATAGCGGTTTCCTGCTTTATTTTAAAATATCCTAAATCTCCTGTACGTGCCGTATGCGTTCCTCCGCAAAGCTCAATCGAAAATTTTGGATCCATTTCCACTACCCGAACCGTGTCGCCATATTTTTCCCCGAACAGGGCCATGGCACCCAGTGCCACCGCCTCATCTTTTGCCATGCTGCGAATAACCACCGGATTATTTTCCCGGATTTTTACATTCACAATATCTTCTACAGCCGTAATTTCTTCCGGCGTCATTTTACTGAAATGTGAAAAGTCGAAGCGCAGGTATTCATCATTTACCAGGCTGCCTTTTTGTGCCACGTGATTACCCAGCACCTGTCGCAAGGCAGCATGCATAAGGTGGGTGGCACTATGATGAACAGCAATGGCAGCTCTCCTCTTATGGTCTACACGTGCCTGTAAGGGTGCCGCCGGGTCTGCAGGTATAACGTCTGCAAAATGAATTATAAGGTTATTTTCTTTTTTTGTATCAGTAATGCGGATATGTTCATTGCCCACTACCAATTCTCCCGTATCTCCTGTTTGCCCGCCGCTTTCGGCATAAAAAGGTGTTTGCTCCAGGATGAGCTGGTATTGGTTTTTTCCTTTGCCCGCCACCTTCCGATATCGCAACAGGCGGGTATCTGTCTGTAAAGTTTCGTAGCCCTTAAATTCGGGTTGGCGGCCATCCTGCACCGTTACCCAGTCTTCTGTTTCTACTGCGGTTGCTGCACGGCTGCGTTGTTTCTGCTTATCCAATTCATTATTAAAGCCTGGCATATCTACCGTCCAGCCTATTTCTGCCGCCATGAGCTGGGTGAGATCTATAGGAAAACCAAAAGTATCGTTGAGTTCAAAAGCAAATTTTCCAGCTATGATTTTACCAGTTCTTTCCGTAGCAAAGGCAGTGCTTTCTGCCTCAACCGAAGTTGATTGCTGTGTATATTGGTTAAATCTTTTAATGCCTGCATCTATAGTTCTTAGAAAACTATCTTCTTCTTCTTTCAAAACTTTAGCAACAAAATCCTGCTGTTTGTACAACTCTGGAAAGACGTCTTCAAATTGCTTTGCCAAAACCGGTACAAGCTTATGCAGCAAGGGTTGCTGGTAATCCAGGAAGCTATAATAATAACGAACGGCCCGCCGCAGAATTCTTCTTATCACGTATCCCGCACCGGTATTGGAAGGGAGTTGCCCATCTGCAATAGTAAAACTAATGGCCCGTATGTGATCTGCAATAACGCGGAAGGCTACAGAGGCTTTGTCATCATTACCTGTATAGGGTTTATTTACCAACTGGCTGGTGAAAGAAATGGTTCCGCTGAAAACATCTGTATCATAATTACTTTGCTTTTGCTGCAGCACCCGCACCAGCCTTTCAAAGCCCATACCTGTATCTACATGGCGTGCCGGCAGTGGTTCCAGGCTGCCGTCTTTTTTGCGGTTATACTGGATAAAAACATTGTTCCAGATTTCTATCACCTGCGGGTGATCGTTATTTACCAATGAAGCTCCGCTCAATGATTTTTTTTCTTCTTCGCTGCGGCAGTCGGCGTGTATTTCTGTGCATGGGCCGCAGGGCCCGGTATCGCCCATTTCCCAAAAATTATCTTTCTTGTTACCTAAAAGAATATGATCTTCCGGCACATATTTCATCCATTCGTTAAAGGCTTCGTCATCGCGGGGCAGGCCTTCTTTTTCGTCTCCTTCAAAGATGGTTACATATAAATTTTCTTTTGGTATTTTATAAACCCCCGTTAGCAATTCCCAGCTCCAGGCAATGGCATCTTTTTTAAAATATCCTTTGGACGCATCTGCCGGATCGCCAAAACTCCAGTTTCCCAGCATCTCAAACATGGTGTGGTGGTAGGTATCTACACCCACTTCTTCCAGGTCATTATGCTTGCCACTTACCCGCAAACATTTTTGTGTATCTGCCACCACTGGTGAAGGTGCAGCGCGGTTTCCCAGGAAATAATCTTTAAACTGGTTCATTCCTGCATTGGTAAATAACAGGGTGGGATCGTTTTTAATAACGATAGGTGCAGAAGGTACAATCGTGTGATTTCTTTCAGCAAAAAAGTCCAGGAAAGCCTGGCGTATGGAAGCACTGTTCATCATGAGACAGAAAGAATTGTTAAGTTTTTTATTGAAATATATCCCGTTATATTTGTGCCAAGCGGGGCTGCAAAGTTAATTGAAACGCTTCAAAGAATATTTCAGCGCCTGTACATAAGTCCTGGGGGAGAAATAATTTTCTCTGAAGCTCTTTAATAGGGCATGTCTGTTATGAAAAAAATTAAGTATTTCTATAATACGCATACGCTTCGGTACGAAAAACTGGTTACCCCTTTGCGGGTAAAGTTGCTGAAGTTTTTTGGTTTCATTTCTGCCCTTCTTGTTAGCTCCGCCATCATCATTTACATCTATAACCGATTTTTCCCCCGCCCAACAGATATTGAGGCCAATCAAAAATATGAGCGTCTGCGGGAGAATTATAAAACGCTAAACGGCAAGTTGAAAACTATGGAGCAGGATATGGCTTCGCTGGAGAAAAGAGATAACGAAGTGTACCGTTCTATTTTTGAGGCCAACCCGGTACCCGATAGTGCCCGGGCAAAACTTTCTGAAAAGAAAATAGAGCTTGCTAAAGTGATTGAAATAGATGATGATGAATTAAGTGG
>JBDSWG010000292.1:0-3624 GCA_039926825.1 Ferruginibacter sp. | reverse complement strand
TCAGCGCTTTTAACTTCTGTTCAGCTTCCTTCTTAGTTAATTTGGAGGGTTGTGGCTTTGGATCTTTCTCTTTATCTTTTTTATTTTCGTCCTGCTTATCCTTGTCTTTATCTCCACCGCTGCTCTGGTTTTGCTTTTGCTGCTTTAAAGCTTTCTGCAGGTTTTGCCGCGCCTGTTCATGATTGGGATTTAATCGCAAAGCATTCTTATAAGCTTCAATGCATTCTTCCAGATTTTTATTGTTTTGCAATACAACGCCTTTGTTATAATGCGCATCTGCTTTTTCCATTGCATTATCCATTCCTGCGATGGCTTTATCATAGCTGGCAACTGCATCATCCGGCTTACCCGCTTTATACTGGGCATTTCCCATATTATAACGGGCTTTTGCAGAGCCTGCATTTTGCTTCAGCGCTTCATCATAACTGCCGGCAGCGGCAGGATAATCCCCACGGGCATATGCTTCATTTCCGTTTTTTATCCAATCTTTCTCATCCTGGGAGAAACCCTGTAACCCTGCTACAAGAAAAACTAATAATGCAGTGGCCGGTTTCAATTTTCTTAACCTTGTTTTCCGCACTTCAGAAATCATAAGTTCCCATAAAAGCAACAATAATGCTACGCCTAAAAATGCCTGGAAAAAACTTTGGTAATTTATCAGGGAATCATCTTTTACTGCCCGCTGATCCATGGAGCTTAGCTGCCCGTATAAATTGCTAACCACGCCATCAGTAGATTGAAACAATTGGTATTTTCCATTTCCTTTTTGCGCAATACTCATAAGTTCAGCTTCATTTAACCGGGAGACAACCGTGTTGCCCTGCATGTCTTTTTTTAGCTGCCCCGTTGTTTCATCCATAAGAGTGGCACCTTGAGGAGAGCCTATACCCACTGTATATATGACCACCCCTTCAGAAGCCATTTCAGAAGCTATTTTATTTGCGCCTTCATCATGATCTTCCCCGTCGCTGATGAGCACTACGGCCTTATACTTCTTTTCTTTGCTGTTAAATGAAGCGTAACACATTTTTAGTGCATCACCTATTACTGTGCCTTGCGTAGGTACGGACTCTGTGCTGGCCGCAGATAAATACATTTTCGCAGCCCCCGGGTCTCCGGTAAGTGGCATCTGCAGGTATGCTTTACCGGCAAAAATCACTATCCCTATTCTGTCATTAGAAAGTTTATCTATCAGTTTTGATAATACCTGCTTTGCCCTGTCCAGCCTTGTGGGGCTTACATCCTGGGCAAGCATACTCTTACTCACATCCAACGCTATCATCACATCTATACCATTCCTGTTTACCTGGCTTTCCCCACGGGGCATACGCAGGTTTACGATGGCCAGTATAATGCAGGTCATGGCAAATGCAACAAGAAGAAATTTTATAATGTAAGTACCAGGTTTATAATTCGCCGTTAATTGCTTCACCATTTCAGGATCGCCTAAACGCTGGGCAACTTTTCTTTTCTTATACCGGGCAAATAAAAATATGGCTACCACCAATGGTATCAATCCTAAGCCAACCAATAAGAAGGGATATTGAAATTGTAACATGTAATTTTTAAATGTTGAAGTATAAAACCTGCACAGTTTATTTTTTGCCTTCAAAGAACCCGTAATGCTTTAATACATCTTTTGTTATATCAATCCTGGCATTCTTCATATCCATATTTTTTTCCGGCGATTTTATAAGCGTCACAAAGAAATAAACATGCCTGTTTTCTTCAATCCACCCACAAACCCAGCCGACATTCTCTTCCTGCTCATTAAAACCCCAACCGGTTTTATAACTCAACTTATAATTGGTATTATCTTCCTGTACCATTAAATCCCGCATATTCTGCTGTACAGATTTACGGAAAGGCAGTTGATCAAAATATAATTTTTTGAGTAAGCCCAATTGTTCATCGGGTGAAATTTTTAAGGAATTATTAAGCCAGAATGAATCAACGGTACCGGAAATGTTTTTATTACCATAACCCAGGCTATCAATCCAGGCTTGCATGGTATCATGGCCGATGCGTCGTGCCACTTCCTGGAACCAGGCTACATTGCTTACTTTAAAAGCCTCCGTCATGTCCATATCCTTGTTCCATTCTTTATTTGAGCGTTGTCGCTTATCCCATTTTATTACCATCTTATCTGAGCTGATAATGCCAGTTTGTAAACCAATCAGGCCATTCACAATTTTGAACGTACTTGCGGGAAGAAAACGTTGGGTATCCAAAGCCATATTGTAAACGGTTATTTTACCATCAGCATTATTCAGCATGGTGAAACAGCCATCTACACGTTTTGCGTCGAAATATTTTTTTAAGTTATCATCAATACTGGCATTATTAACCGTGCAGGTACTAAAGATAATACTGGCTAATATTACAGGTAAAAAAAATCTTTTTATATCCATCATCACTTTTTCTTTTTATGTAAATGCTCCGCCGTGGCGGCAAGCGCTTCGTAAAATCTTTTCCCAAACCTACGCTCCAATGGTTCTTTCAGAAAAGTATACACCGGCACTTTTAATTTTTTGCCCAGGCTGCAGGCAGCTTTACAATTATCTTCCCGGGGTTCATAATTTGCAAACTGCGTTATTCCATCTTTACTTTCTTTTACGATGATGGGAAAGAGGTGGCAACTAACAGGCTTTTTAAATTTAATTTTTCCATCCAGGTAAGCTTGTTCTATTCCACATTTTACAATGCCGTTATTATCATGAAAACCATAAGCACATATTTTTTTGCTCACCGTAGGTGTAACCCAACCAAATTCTTCATCGTAAACATAATGGCCCTGCCGCTCAATTTCAGCAACACTTTCTGCTGTAAGGTAAGGCTTCACAACATCAACGACTTCATCAAGGGCTTTCAGTTCCTTTTTTTGCAACGGTGCACCGGCATCACCATCTACGCAGCAGGCGCCTTTACAGGCATTTAAATCACAAACAAATTGTTCTGATATAACTTGCTCACTCACCAGTACATTATCTATCACAATCATATTACAAAATTAATAAAACTTTACCCGGGGCAAGATTAAAGCGGGGTTAAAGTATAAACGGAAAATTTATTTCCATTGAAAAGTATTTATGAGGTGCTGTATATCCTGCTGCAAAAAATCCTGGACCGGGCGCAAAGAGTCTGCGTTGGGTGTTGTATCAAAATATAAGGCTCCCCGTAAAAAATTTTTTGTGGTATCACTCAGGAAGAATTGCCGGGCGGTGGCGGCATTTCCACCTACTTTAAAATAAATACCGGTCAGGCCCAGTGGTGTATGAAAAAGGCTGTCATTAATAGAAGAAGCCATCGCTTCATTTTTATTCGTGAGGTTGAAGGCATCATTTACCATGCGATCAAATACGTTTATTCCCAGGGAGTCACTATAACTGCCATTTGCCTGTTTTATTTTATATAAAGCCTGCCCGCCTATTTTCTTATAACTCAAAAAAATCTTTGCCTGGAATTGGGGGAAATCAACATTAATCCAATAAGGGTTCTCCGGGTTCTGATCAAAATAGGTACTATCTCTAACAATCCGGGCATAGGTAGGGTATTCAAATTTATACGGAAACCCGGCCGTGTCGAAAGAGCGATATGCATGCTCCGGTAAGGCGATATTGAAAT
>JBDSWG010000291.1:0-13549 GCA_039926825.1 Ferruginibacter sp. | reverse complement strand
TCCTCGTAAAAGATCAGCTAAAAAAGATTTTCGATTACCGGTATAAGGCAGCGGAGGAAAGGTTTAAAGGTTAAAGTCATTACTTCTACTAAGTACTCCATACTCAGTACTAAGACTTCAGCACGCCCAGCAAATCTCCTACTTTCGTAAAGGCTGCGATAGCTTTGTCCAGGTGCGATACTTCGTGTGCGGCACTCAGTTGCACACGGATGCGGGCCTGTCCCTTCGGTACCACGGGAAAGAAAAAGCCGATTACATAAATGCCTTCATCGAGTAAGCGGGCAGCGAATTCCTGTGCCACCATGGCATCGTAGAGCATGATAGGAACAATAGGGTGTTCGCCAGGCTTAATGTCGAAACCGGCGGCGGTCATTTTCTCCCGGAAATATTTGGTGTTGTATTCCAGTTTATCACGGAGCTCCGTAGTCTGGCTTATCATATCCAATACGGCAATGGAAGCGCCTACAATGGCCGGCGCTACGGTATTGCTAAAAAGATAAGGGCGGCTGCGCTGTCGCAGCATTTCTATAATTTCTTTTTTGCCGGAAGTGAAACCCCCACTGGCACCGCCGAGGGCTTTGCCCAGGGTGCCGGTTATAATGTCTATGCGGCCCATCACATTGCGGTACTCATGCGTGCCACGGCCCGTCTTGCCCAGGAAGCCGCTGCTATGGCATTCATCTATCATAACAATGGCGTCATATTTATCAGCCAGGTCGCAAATGACATCGAGTTGGGCAATGGTGCCATCCATACTAAAGGAGCCATCCGTTACAATAATCCGGCTGCGCAGATGTGCCGATTCTTTAAGCTTCGCTTCCAGGTCGGCCATATTGTTATGCTCATAACGGTAACGCTGAGCCTTACACAAACGCACGCCATCAATGATAGATGCGTGGTTGAGCGCATCAGAAATAATAGCATCTTCTTCATTAAAGAGCGGCTCGAAAACCCCGCCATTGGCATCGAAGGCAGCGGCATATAAGATTGTGTCTTCGGTGCCCAGGAAGGTGGACAATTTTTCTTCGAGTTGTTTATGTATATCCTGTGTGCCGCAAATAAACCGCACACTGCTGAGGCCATAACCACGGACATCAATATATTTTTTTGCCGCGTCTATAACGTCCGGGTGCGACGATAAACCAAGGTAATTATTGGCACAAAAATTCAATACATTTTTTCCACCGACAATGATTTCTGCACCCTGTTGGCTACTTATGACCCGTTCCTGCTTGTACAACCCGGCTTCCCGTATTTCCCCGGTTTCTTTTCCTATGCGTTCCACAAATTTCTGGTTCATAATTATTTTATTTGGTTACCCGGCTTTTAAAAGCAAGGTGATTGATTATCTATATTAGTTTGAACAGCAGAATATTTTCCGCCAGCTTCAAATGTCCGTAATTCCTGTTGAATGTAAACATCTCATGATCCAAACTCTATCTCTTTCCAAAAGAACGAGTTTTGAAATGAACAATACCTTTTACATATTTCTTAACAAAAGGAAAGTAAGCATATTTTAAATATCTAATATATTCGTACCCCTTAACCTGCTGCTATGGCAAAGTTTAAAGCTAAATGGCTTCTTTTCCTGCTATTAATTTGTTCCCTGGCGATGATAATACATGCCAATCCCAGGGATAATTCCACCCCCTGCCCGGCCACAAATTATCCTCAGAAAAAAACCTGCTGTACAAACAAGCGACCGGTTAAAGATTATACATCCCCCTGGAGTTTTCTCAGTAACAGTGTATTACATATAAAATCCTGATTTTTATTACAGCCTGTAACTTTGCCGGAGGTAATGCGTATAATGTATAGAAACTAATGGCAAAGGGTTAATTTGTTGATTTTATGACGGAAAGAGACTACAATAACTGCGTAAAGGAATATGCGGACAATGTGTACAGGTTTATTTTGAAAAACCTAAGGCACGAAGAAGATGCCCGCGACGTGGTGCAGAGTGCGTTCGAAAAAATGTGGGTAGCACGGGAAACGGTGGACGTAACCAAATGCCGGAGTTTTTTATTTACTGTGGCCTATAACCAAATGATAGATCACATCCGGAAAAATAAAAGGATTACGCTGAAAGAATCTTTTAATGAATTAAGCCTGGGTTCTAGTAACCAGGAAACGAATATGAAGCGTTTGTTGAGCGAAGCCCTGGCAAAACTGAGTGAAACACAAAGAAGCCTGGTGATGCTGAAAGATTATGAGGGTTATAATTACGCCGAAATAGGTGAGATAACAGGATTGAATGAAAGTCAGGTAAAAGTTTACCTGCACCGGGCCCGGCTCCAACTTAAGGCCTACATCGTGAAACCTGAAAATGTGATTTAAAATGAACAACATTAATTACGATAATTACGAAACTTATTTCCTGTTGTATGCAGATAATGAACTGTCTCCACAGGAGCGGAAAGACGTTGAAGACTTTGCAGCAGAAAGCCCGTCCCTTAAAGCCGAACTTGATTTATTACTGATGACAGTGATGCCAGCTTCAAGGGAAATATTCATAGATAAGTCGGTGCTATTCAAAACACCAGGTTCCGGTAATCTCCAGGAAGATATGTTGTTACATTTGGATGGGGAACTTCCGGCACCTGCCGTACAACACCTGGACAAAATGCTGGCAGAAAATGAAATTCTGGCTGAAGAATGGTCCACCTGGCAGCAAACTAAATTAGATACCACCGAAAAAATTATCTTTCCTTACAAGAAAAGTTTATACCGCGAGCGTGATGTACGTGTAGTATATATGCGTTGGGCACGGTTAGCCGTAGCCGCAGCACTTATAGGTATGGGCTTTTATGCTGGCATCCGTTTTATGGGCAACCCTGAAATCGTAACCCCATCTCCACAACCAACAGCGACAACTAGCGTTAATCAAGCGGATGCAAATAATTCAGCACCTGCTGTAAATTCTACTGCGGTGATACCGGAAGAAAAAAAGGAAAATGTTATTTCATTACCTAAAGAAGTACCCGTTGCATCTTATACTTTCGCCAAATCAAATAAAGTAGTTGGTCCTGAGCCTTCTAAATCAACCACACCGGCAGCTGAAAAAGATACCAGGGTTTCTAACATTCCTATGGCCCTGGCTGTAGCACAACCCAAACTGGTTACTAATAATCCGGGCCAGCCCAAAGAAAAAATTCCGGAAGAACAAATCCAAATAAGGGATAAAGAAATAGCTGCCATCATAAAACAGCCGAAAGCTGCACCCATCACAGACCAGCAGGTCGTAATTCCTGTACGTAGCCAGCCAGATACCCGAATGGCTGTGCTGGATAATGATTTAAGCCGCAATGACAACCACATATTAATATTGGATGAAGAAAATGTAACACGTTCCAA
Organism: Ferruginibacter sp.; assembly: GCA_039926825.1. Lineage (GTDB taxonomy): Bacteria > Bacteroidota > Bacteroidia > Chitinophagales > Chitinophagaceae > Ferruginibacter. The sequence goes on along the minus strand of JBDSWG010000291.1, from coordinate 10,195 downwards.
AGCCGGCGGCCTGCTGAGAAAAATTAAGCGTGTGGTGGAACGGAATACGGTTTTAAAAACCGGGGATGAAATAAAAATTGCCGGCTTTTCTTTTGCAGTCAAGTAAATTTATCAAATTAAAATATCGAAAAATGAAAAGGCTTTACCTTTTGATGGCAACTTATGCCCTTGTAAACTGTACCCTGGCCCAAACAGATACCACGTACAACCCGAAATATAACGATACGTTAAGGGTAGGAAATATCCTGATTATTAAAAAGAATAAAAAGGCAAGGGACGGGGATTCTTCTATTGTGATGGAGCGCAACTACAGTTCTAAAAATTCCGGTAAAATAAGTACCAACTGGCTCGTATTAGACCTGGGCTTTTCAAATTATAATGATCAGACAAATTATGGCACTACGGGTTCTTACCTGGTAAACAAACCCGGTAGTCCGGCCCTGGGAAGTTCAGATTTTAAACTCCGCACCGGTAAAAGTGTGAATGTAAATATCTGGTTGTTTATGCAGCGCATGAGCCTGGTAAAAAATTACGTAAACCTGAAATATGGCCTTGGTGTAGAGTTAAATAATTATCATTATAAATCTCCCCTTACTTACCGGGAGAATGGAACGGTACCTTATTCCAATGGTGCTGTAACCAATGAGGCTTTCGTCTTCCGGGACAGTATTTCCTTTAGTAAAAATAAACTTGCCGCAGATTATATTACCGTCCCGCTTATGCTTAATTTCCGCACGAATCCTAATAGTGGTAAGAAAGGCCTGAGCCTGAGTGCCGGTGTGAGTGGAGGCTACCTGTACGGTCAACGAAATAAGCAGGAAAGTAATGAGCGGGGAAAAGATAAAAACCGGGGTGATTTTGATATGGAGCGCTTTAAACTGAGTTATATAGGGGAACTAGGTCTGGGGCCTGTAAAACTTTATGGTAGTTATAGCCCTTCGTCCATGTATAGCCGTGGGCTGGATATACGCCCCTATACATTCGGGATAAGGTTCAGCAATTAGAATTTGGTTATTTTTTAACTTAAAACTTTGCAGGTTGTGCATAACTATATGCCTTCTTGCAGAGTTTTTTTTTATTATTGCATAAACCATTTAATTTCCAATAAATTTTATATTAATGATGCCGGAAATTGCAAAATAATATGCCCTGGCATTTCGTTTAATGATAGCGTAAACCTTTCTGAAAAAATGAACACCCGTCTTGCTTTCTTTTTATTTGCTGTTTTTTCCGTGTGCTTGCTCATAGCAGGTATGCCTGCGGCAAAAAAAAGAAGTGCTGTAAAAAAAATTACGCCTTCCGTTATTTCCAATTTACCTGCTCGTCCACTGGCAGGTATTGGTTATTATATTGTTGTAGATAAAAGTGATTACGAACTGAAGGTTTATGATGATGAAGGCTGGTATGCAACTTACCCCATCGTTTTCGGAAGCCGGGATCTTGGAGATAAAATGTGGGAAGGAGATAAGCGGACGCCTACAGGCCAATTCAAAATTATTTTAAAGAAGATTCATCCAAAATGGGGACCGGAGTTGTTGCTGGATTTTCCGAATGCTGAAAGTATCCGTAGGTTTAATGATCGCAAATCCCGGGGCCAGATACCAGCCCGTAAAACAATAGGCAGCGGCATCGCCATTCATGCTACACGCCCGGAAGAAGAATGGACGGTAGACAATTTTTATAACTGGACGGATGGGTGTGTTTCTGTAAAGTATACCGAGATGAAAGATCTCTTCAGCTACATTCCGGTAGGAACTCCGGTTACGATTCAGCCATAAACAGCAGGCTGCTGTCTCCATAACTCAAGAAACGAAAATTATTCTCCAACGCATAAGCATATATTTTTTTCCAGTCTTCACCAACGGCTGCAGCTACTAACAATAACAAGGTAGATTTTGGTTGGTGAAAATTAGTAATAAGCATATGGCAAACCCTGAATTTATATCCCGGTACAATGAGTAACCTTGTTTTTGCAAAGAGTCGTTCTTTATTATTTTTTTTAAGCCACTCTACCAGGGCTTGTAAAGATTCTTTCACCGGCATTTGATTCTCCGTTTCTTCATCATAAATTTCCCATTGGCCCAATTCAATATTTTCATTTGCGCCCAGGGAAGAAATCTTTAATCCCAGCCAATAGAGCGTTTCCAATGTGCGTAAAGATGTGGTACCTACCGCTGCTACCTCGCCGGCATGTGCGGCAATTTTTTCTAACACTTGCAGCTCCACATCAATAAACTCTGCATGCATTTCGTGTTGGCTCATAGTAGAAGCACTTACAGGTTTAAATGTGCCGGCGCCTACATGTAACGTCACATAATCTGTAGAAATATTTTTGCCTGCCAGGCTATCCAAAACTGCCGGGGTAAAATGCAGCCCGGCGGTAGGGGCAGCTACTGAGCCATCATGCGCAGCATAAATCGTCTGGTAGCGGGAACGGTCTTCAGGTTCCGCGTTTCGCTTTATGTACGGTGGCAAAGGCACCTCTCCCGCCGCTTCAATCACATCTGCAAAAATATAGTGACCAGGTGTCCATTGTAGTTCCACAATATAATGATCCGTTTCTTTTTCCAAAATGCGGGCCTGCAGCAAAATTTCATTTTCGTGTAGGCGTAAGGGTTTCTCCAGCCAGCCGTCTTTCCATTTTGCTGCGCCGCCAATAAAAGCCCGAAGGCGTATGTTGCCGGTGGTTTGCATAACCTGTTCATAAGAAAGGCCCTGTTCTGCAGGCTCGAGGCAAAAAATTTCTATGGCTGCCCCGGAATCTTTTTGAAATTTTAAACGGGCATTGATGACTTTGGTATTATTAAAAATGACGAGACTGTTTTCCGGCAGCAGATCTGCAATTTGGGAAAACTTATCTTCTGAAATATTGCCTTTTTTATAAACAAGAAGCCGGGAGGCATCTCTATCTGGCAGCGGGTGGTGGGCTATGAAATCTGCGGGCAGGTCATAGGAATAATCTTCAATCTTTATGTCGCGGGGATTCGTCATGGTAAAAATAAAGCAACTTCTTGCTGCCATTTTACAGGTTCCTTTTTACACAAAGACTCATGTCCGGAATTGGCGTATGTCACTAACTTTTTCGGAGCTAAAATATTTGCATATATTTCATTTGTCTCTTCTGCCGTCACGCGGCTATCCAGGCTGCCCCTTTGAAGTAATACGGGGCATTTTACATCCCTGGCATATTGATAAGGCTTCATATTAAAAGCCCAGAATCCATTTTCTAAACCACCCCATAAAGTGAGTAAGGTGGATATAGGTTCCTGTGGAAGTTTCATCATCTTCACCCGGCCCCGCACAGCATCTGGCAAAGAAGCAAAAGGCATATCCAGGATTATATGTGAAGGCGTAATGCCATAATCATATATAGCTTTTGTAATGGTTGCAGCGCCTAAAGAAATGCCATAAAGAATAATATTTTTTTCCTGCCGGGCCGCAAGAAAATCATAAGCAGCTTTTACATCACGGGCTTCTTCATAGCCAATGGTACAGGTGCTGCCTTCACTTCCGCCATGCGCCCTAAAGTCTGTGAGCATGGTATTGTAACCAAGGCTGCGAAAAACATGTGCTTCTGCCAGGATAGCTGATTTTTTACTGCCATGCCCATGAAATAAAGCTACCGTGCCTTTGGAGTTTATCACCGGGATATACCAGGCTTCCAGTTTCAAATTATCGGAGGTAGCCAGGGTGATTATTTGTACAACCGTATCAGGCGTGGAGTTTTTTTGTTTTACAGCATTGAACCCAAATAATATGGCCTGGGTTTTTTGCCAGGTAGAAGCTTTCGCCGGATCCATTTTACTTACATCCCCCGGCTCGTAAAAATGTGTAAACTTATAAGCATGAAATGCCACTATGAAGTTGAGCGAAATAAAAAGAAACAGTAAAAATTTTAATATAATGCGGCCAAGTGATTTCATCAAAAAAATTGAGACAAAATTAGCGGTTTGAAAGTATAAACGGTAAGGCCGCCCTTGCAGTAAGCTGTATTTTTACCAACCTAACAAAAATGATGAACACTATGCGTAAAATTTTTCTTTTAAGCTTTGTAATGGTGGCAGCCACCATAAGCCATGCCCAGGATAAGTACCAGTGGAAAACGGCAACGACTGGCGGGTATACCTATAAATATGTGACAAACGATCCGGCAAAGGCACGTTTTTACACATTAAAAAATGGCCTCACAGTTATTCTGAGTCCCACGCCAAAAGACCCGCGGATTCAATCTTATATAGCCATTAAGGCAGGTAGTAAAACGGATCCTGCTACAAACACCGGCCTGGCGCATTACCTGGAGCATATGCTCTTTAAGGGTACGGATAAATTTGGCTCGCTGGACTGGTCAAAAGAAAAACCGCAGCTGGAAAAAATCAATGCCCTGTACGAAACCTATAACCATACTACAGACCCCGAGATTCGTAAAAACATTTACCACCAGATAGATTCTGTTTCGGGTGTGGCCAGCCGTTATGCTATTGCAAATGAGTATGATAAAATGATGAGTGCCATGGGTGCGCAGGGCACAAATGCCTTTACATCTTTTGAACAAACAGTTTACACGGATGATGTACCTGCGGCCTCGCTGGATAAATACCTGGCCGTGCAGGCAGAGCGCTTTCGCAATCCACAATTACGGATTTTTCATACCGAACTGGAGGCCGTTTACGAAGAAAAAAACAGGAGCCTGGATAATGATGGCCGGAAAATTAATGAAACTCTGTACGCCGAATTATTCAAAAATCATAATTATGGAAGGCAGACTACCATAGGAACAATTGAGCATTTGAAAAATCCTTCGCTGACTGAAATTGCGAAATATTATAAGACGTATTATGTGCCCAATAATATGGCCGTTATCCTTTCCGGCGATTTTAATCCGGACCAGGTGATTGCAAAAGTAGATAAGGCTTTTGGGTATATGGTGCCGAAGCCTATCCCCGAGTATAAGTTTCAACCGGAAACAATTATTACTTCGCCAATTGTAAAAGAAGTGGTCGGCCCGGATGCAGAAAGTGTGACCATCGGTTTCCGCCTTCCGGGTATAAAAGATAAAGATGTTTTGCTGGCAAATCTTGTTGGCCAGATTATGACCAATGGAAAAGCCGGCCTCATGGATTTGAATCTGGTAAAAAAACAGAAGCTGTTGCGGGCTTCGGCTTCAGCCAATACATTGATAGATTATGGTTACCTGTATATGCGGGGAAATCCTACGCTTGGGCAGTCGTTGGATGAAGTAAAAATTTTAATGCTGGGTGAACTGGATAACCTGAAAAAGGGAAATTTTGCTGATGATCTTATTACATCTATCGTGAATAACCAGAAGAAAAGTAAAATTTATGAGTATGAGAAATACAGTTCCCGCGCCAGCAATCTTATGAGCGCTTATACTACGGATATTGACTGGCAGACGGAAGTAGCTTATACAGATAAACTTTCCCGCATAACTAAAAATGATATTATGGCTTTTGCCAATAAATATTTTGGTAATAATTATGTGGTGGTTTATAAGCGTCAAGGTAATGATAGCAGCATTGTAAAAGTGGATAAACCCATCATTACGCCGGTAGAGACGAATACCAACAGCCAGTCTGCATTTGTGAAAATGATAAATAAAATGCCGGCAACTTCTGTTAAACCTGTTTGGCTTGATTATTCCAAAGACATGCAAACTGCTTCTATTGGCCCGGCACGTGTTTTATATGTTCAGAATAAAGACAACCCTATTTTCCGCCTGCGCTACCGTTTTGATATGGGTACATGGAATGATCAGAAGTTGGGCCTGGCGGCACAATACCTCTCTTTCCTGGGTACGCCAAAAATGAGCGCAGAAGACATAACAAAAGAGTTCTACAAAATTGCCTGCAGTTTCAATGTGAATGCGGGCACAGAATACACAACAGTAACGATTGAAGGCTTGCAAGAGAATTATTCGCAGGCCGTTAAATTGTTTGAAAATTTACTGGCCATTTGCCAGCCGGATGAAAAAGCCCTGGCTTCCCTGAAAACACGAATCCAAAAATCGCGGACAGATGCAAAAGCTAATAAAGGCGCCATCTTATCAGCGCTGACAGCCTATGCCTTATATGGCAGCCACAATCCATATAATACAGTTTTAAGTGATGCAGCACTAAAAGCTGTAACGGCCACGGACCTGGTAACGATATTGCATACCCTGAACAATTATCCGCATGATATTATTTATTACGGGCCCCAGCCATTACCTGCTTTAACGGCCGGCTTGCGCTCGCTTCATAAATTACCGGTATCTTTTACCCTTCCACAGGCGGCGGATAAATTCCCACGGGTGAAGCAGGAAAAAAACCAGGTGTTATTTACAGATTATAATATGGTGCAGGCAGAGACACGCTGGCTGCGTAATAATGGTGCTTATGATCCTAAACAGGAAGCAGTAGTTGATATTTTTAATAATTATTTTGGTGGTGGTATGGGCGCAGTCGTTTTTCAGACCATACGGGAATCAAAAGCCTTGGCATATTCTACCTTTGCCTTTTTTGTAATCCCGGATAAAAAAGAAGACCCTTTTTATACCATTGCTTATGTGGGCAGCCAGGCAGATAAATTTAATGATGCCGCAAAATCAATGAATGAATTATTGGATGATTTTCCAGAAATTGAATCTACACTTGATTTTGCCAAAAGCAGTTTGAAAAAAGATATTGAAACCCAACGCATAACCGGGGATGATATAATTTTTAACTTCCTGGCAGCAGAACGTAAAGGCTTAAAAACAGATATACGTAAAACAAAATATGCTGCCATTGATGGTATTGGTTTTAAGCAATTAAAAGATTTTCATGATAAAAATCTTGCAGACAAACCTTATACATACGCCATAGTAGCATCCGAGAAAAATATGAAAATGGATGACATGAAGAAATATGGTGAAATAAAGAAGTTGGGCCTGGAAGAAATTTTTGGGTATTAACTTTCTTAAATTTTTATTTTAAAATGGCTGGCTCGCATAAAGAGCCGGCCACTTTTTATTCTAGTTGGAAAAAAATACTATGATACTTTATTTTACTTTAACCAAAAAGTATTATTCCCGGTTTTGCGAAATCTCTTCTACCACTGCCGGATCTAAAAGTGTACTCATATCCCCCATATTTGCCATATCGCCTTCAGCGATTTTACGTAAAATGCGACGCATGATTTTACCACTACGGGTTTTAGGAAGGCCCGTTACCAACTGAATTTTTTCCGGTTTTGCCAAGGGGCCAATTATTTTAGCCACCATGTCAGTAATTCCTTTTTTGATGGCCGAGGTTTCTTCCGGTGGTTCATGGAATATTACGAAGGCATAAATGCCTTGTCCCTTTATATCATGAGTGTAACCTACAACAGCACTCTCAATTACCCCTTCAAACATATTAATGGCATTTTCCACCTCTGCCGTACCAATGCGGTGCCCGCTTACATTAAGCACATCATCTACACGCCCGGTGATGCGATAATTTCCTTCTGCATCTCGTGTGGCACCATCTCCCGTAAAATAATAACCTGGGTAAGCCGTAAAATAATTCTGGCGGCAGCGCTCGTGATCGCCATAAGTGGTACGCAGCATGCCAGGCCAGGGGGCTTTAATGCAAAGGTTACCACTGGCTTCGCCCACCGTTATTTCTCTGCCTGCCTCATCCATCAATGCAGGGAAAACCCCGGGCTGGGGGAGGGTGGCCCATCCCGGCCGCGAAGGCGTAACCGCCGCAAGATTTGAAATCATTATACCTCCGGTTTCTGTTTGCCACCAGGTATCTACAATGGGGCAGTTTTTATGCCCTGCAAATTCATCGTACCAATGCCAGGCTTCCTCGTTAATGGGCTCGCCAACGGTACCGAGTACACGCAAAGAGGAAAGATCTTTATTTTCAAAAGGAACGGATCCAAAATTCATCAGGCTTCTTATGGCAGTAGGTGCAGTATAAAGAATATTAACCTGGTGCTTTTCAATAATTTCCCAGAACCTGCCGGCATTCGGGTAAGTAGGGATACCCTCAAACATCAGGCTGGTGGCCCCGGCGCATAAGGGCCCATAAACAATATAACTGTGGCCGGTAATCCAGCCGATATCTGCAGTGCAGAAAAATACTTCCCCTTTATTGTATTGAAAAATATTCAGGAAAGTATAGGTCGTCCAAACCATGTAACCACCGCAGGTGTGCACCACGCCTTTGGGTTTACCGGTACTGCCGGAAGTATATAAAATGAACAGTATGTCTTCTGCATCCATCTCTTCAGCAGGGCAGGAGACAGCCATATTTTTTTCTGCATCGTGCCACCACGTATCCCGCCCAGCCCGCATATAAACAGTCTCATGGGTATGTTTTAAAACAATTACTTTTTTTATGCCGTTGCTCATTGCCAGGGCTTCATCTATTATGGCTTTGAGTCCAATAAGTTTATTGCCCCTGTGTGCGCCATCGCAGGTAATAACAAATGTTGCTCCGCAATCTGTTATTCTGTCTGCTATACTCTGGGCGCTAAAGCCCCCAAAAATGACGGAATGAATAGCCCCTATACGGGCGCATGCCAGCAAAGCAATCGTAAGTTCCGGCACCATGCCCATGTATATAATTACCCGGTCGCCTTTCTTTACACCCTGGTTTTTTAATGTATTTGCAAAAACACATACACGTTCATATAATTGCGTGTAGGTTAATACCCGGTTAGATTCTTGTGGGTCATTCGGTTCCCATTTAAGTGCAATGCTGTTGCCGTTTTCTTCAAGATGCCGGTCCAGGCAGTTTTCTGTTATGTTGAGGTGGCCCCCTTTGAACCAGGCAATTTCCGGCCCGGTAAAATTCCATTCCAAAACAGAGGACCAGGGCTCCCGCCAATAAAAATGGCTGGCTATTTCTGCCCAGAAAGATTCCGGGTTGGTCATACTTTGCGTATACGCGGTGTCGTAAGCCTCACGATTTTTTATTTGAAAAGGATAATCCATACAGGGAGTTCTTTCCTGAAATGTACATGATTTACCGGAATGCTATCTCCTTAAAAATAAATCTTGAGGTTATTAGCTCCGGCTGTATTTACATCAGGATTTATAATGGCTATACTGTCGAGCGTATGCCTTGTAAATAAAACATTATATAGTGTCTTGGTAAATACAGAACCGCAGGGCTCCGGAAGCATTTCACGCCGGGAACTGTAAATTAGGGTGACGGTATCGGCCGGGATTCCTACCTGGAGTGCCAGGAAATATTTTGCCGTATCCGTTACCGGGATCAAATCAAAACTAAATTTCTGAAGACCCGGTTTTTGGTTATAAATATATTCAGTTGTGTTCAAAAGATATAAGGTCAGGGAACTTGCTGTGGCTGCTGTTTCACCTCCCGAACTTCTATGATACAAGGCAGCATTAAGAGCTACATCACGCGGGGTGTCACAGATATTGTACGCATCTTTGCAGGCGGTAAAGCCGGCTAAGGACAGGAAGGTTAAAAAAATAATTTGCTTCATACAATGTTTCAATATAAAGGTACAAAATTAGCCATTGTGCCTTGTGCCCGGGAATGTTAGTTTATTTTCCCAGGGCTTCGTATAAAGTTTCATGCACTTTGGGTCGCACATTCATTTTTAAAAAAAGATCCGGCATAGGCGCATTTACACGATTGCTCAGGAAGACATAAACAAGGTTATTTACAGGGTCTGCCCAGGTGCAGGTTCCGGTGAACCCGGTATGGCCAAAGGTGAGAGGCGAAGCAGAGGCGGTAGGATAGGGTTCTTTGCGTGTGGCATTATCTTTCTCCGGTTTATCAAAACCATAAGCTCGCCTGCTGATACTACTGTGGTAGGCTGTGAAAAGTTTTATAGTAGACGCCTTCAGGTAACGGTGACCGTTATACTTGCCATTATTTAAAAGCATTTGCATGATAACGGCAATATCATTGGCATTGCTGAAAAGGCCGGCATGGCCGGAGACACCACCAAACATAGCCGCACCCGGGTCATGTACATAACCTTGAAGTAACTGCTGGCGAAACTGCTTTTCATTTTCTGTAGGTATAATACGGTTTATTGGTAAATGATACAGCGGGTTAAAACCTGTACTGGTAAGGCCGAGCGGCGCATAAAAAGTGGAGGCAGCATATTGATCCAATGTCGTACCAGTAATGCTTTCTACAATTTTACCTAAAAGAATAAAATCATTATCACTGTAAACATATTTTCCTGA
>JBDSWG010000290.1:0-7390 GCA_039926825.1 Ferruginibacter sp. | reverse complement strand
ATAATTGCTTCGTAATACCAGACGAGAATTAAAATATCAAAAGTCCAGTACCTTACATTTAAGGAAAATATGAAACTCTTTTTATTTCTCTAAAATAAATCAATGAAAAAACTTTTATTATTCTGTTTACAATTGATAGGTATCGGGTTTTTATATGCACAAGAAACAGGTAAAACCACAAAATATGATCCGCAGGATTTTTATTTACCAGCTTTTAATCCAACGGCGGCTAATGCATTTCGTTCCGCAAAAGGTACACCTGGCCCAATGTATTGGCAAAACAAAGCCGATTATTTAATACATGCTACGTTGAGTGAAAAGGATACCAACATTACAGGCGATGTAATCATTACCTATACCAACAACAGCCCTGATAACCTGGATTATCTGTGGCTGCAATTGGATCAGAATCTTTTAACTGCTACATCAAGAGGTACATTAATGATTGCTGCCTCAGACAACAGATTTGTAACAAAGGACTTTACCAGTGGTATCCAGATTACAGCGGTAGTTGTTACTTACCAGGGAAAAACCTACAAATTACAACCGGTTATAACCGATACCAGGATGCAGGTTCGTTTAAACAGCCCGGTATCTTCTAAAGGCGGAATCGTTTCGCTGAAGATAAATTACCGTTTTGTGATTCCTCAATATGGTTTCGACCGTATGGGAAGAATGCATACCGACAAAGGAGAAATTTATGAAATAGCACAATGGTATCCTCGTATGTGTGTATATGACGATGTTGAAGGGTGGAATACTTTGCCATACACCGGTAAGGGTGAGTTTTATTGTGAATATGGAAATTTTGATTATTACATAACAGCTCCTTCTGAAATGATTGTTTATGGAGCGGGTGATTTACAAAATCCAACTGCAGTATTAACTGCAGAAGAAATTAAAAGGCTTGCACTGGCTGCCAACAGCGATAAATCTGTTTATATCATTAAGGCAGATGAAATCGGAAAGCCTGAAATGCGTCCAACCAACAAAGGCAATCTCACCTGGCATTTTAATATGAAAAATACCAGGGATGTGGCATTTGCGGCTTCTAAAGGTTTGGTATGGGATGCGGCAAAAATAAATTTGCCATCTGGGCGAAAAGCTATGGTCATGTCTGCCTATCCGCCTGAAAGCGATGTAATAGATGGATTTAAAAGATCAACAGAATATTTGAAAACCAGTATAGAAATTTATTCCGCAAAATACCTGGAATTTCCCTGGAACACAGCATATAGCATTGGTGGCCCTGTTGCAGGAATGGAATACCCGGGGCTGACCTTTAACGATTATAAGGAAAAGACGGCGGCATTGTGGATGGTCATCGCACATGAAATAGGACATAGCTGGTATCCCATGATTGTAGGATCGAACGAAAGAAAATATCCCTGGCAGGATGAAGGGTTTAATACATTTATTAACCTGGATGCAAAAGATTTTTTCAACAAAGCCGAATATGCAAGCGACCCGTACTTTACTGGTAAAGATTCGTGGATAGCGTTGAACCTGGATAGTCTTACAGCGCAACAACAACCGTTAATGGCTGGGCCGGCAACGATGAGTGAAAGCTTAGTAACTGGATTTGGTACCTATTATAATAAAACAGCTTACGGTTTAAAATTGCTGCGATACCATATACTGGATAAAGATCGCTTTGATTATGCTTTTAGAAAATATACCGAAGCCTGGGCCTTTAAACATCCAACGCCTTACGACTTTTTTAATGCTATGAATAATGCTGCAGGTGAAGACTTAAACTGGTTTTGGAAAGAATGGTTTTTTACCACCTGGACGCTTGATCAATCTGTATCTAATGTTACGTATGTTGATAATGACCCAACGAAGGGTGCATTGATTACTATTAAAAACAATGGAAAAATGATAATGCCGGTCATCATAAGTGTAGAACAAGTTAACGGTGAAAAAGGCACTATTAAACTTCCGGTTGAAATATGGCAGCGGGGTGGCATATGGACATTCAACTATCCATCTACAACTAAAATTAATAAAGTAATACTTGATCCTGAAAATGTATTTCCAGATGTGGATCGAAAAAATAATGAATGGAGTAACGCAAAATAAAATTAAAATATAAGACCTGTTTTTATTAATGGAGACAAGAAAAAATATTCACCAATGAAAAAATTCAATCTTCTAACAGCAATCTTTATTGCAGCATTTATTTTCTCTTGCAGCCCATCTACCTCTCCTGAGCCTGTTACACTAAAAGATGATGAAGCCGCCATTAATACAATGCTGGACTCCTTTAACCGTTCGGCTGCGAGGGCAGACTATAATGCTTATTTTAATTTCTATACCGATGATGCCGTTTTCACCGGTACCGATGCCAGTGAGCGATGGAATAAAAAAGAATTCATGGCATGGACAAAACCCATTTTTGATAAAGGCCGGGCCTGGGATTTCACTTCACTGGAGCGCCATATTTATTTTGATAAAACAGGTTCGGTTGCCTGGTTTGATGAACTGCTTAATACTCAGATGAAAATCTGCCGGGGTTCAGGCGTAGTGGTAAAACAAGACGGCAACTGGAAACTGCAGCAGTATATTTTATCAACCACAATTCCCAATGACCTATTGGATAGTGTGATAAAGATAAAGTCTATAATAGAAGATAGTATAATTAAAACATACCCAACTAAAAATTAAGGGTTAATCAAATGAAAACACCTGTCATTTTTTCTCTTAATCTTTTAAACAAAAAACAAAATGAAAAAATCATTTATCATTCCGATTTGCGCTGCATGCGTAATGGCATTTACTTCCTGCCAGGAAGGGGCCAAAACTGAAACAGACAAAGTAGAAACACCCGCGATGGAAACGCCGAAAGCCGACCCGGCACAGGTGCGTAGCGACATTGTAGCACTGGAAAAAGCCTGGGCAGATGCCCTCAACAAAAAAGACGTCAATGCATTAATGGCTTTGTATGCAGATGATGCCGTAACAATGCCTCCCGGCGAACCTTCAATTACAGGCAAAGCAAATATTCAGAAAAAGGAAGAAGCAGATTTTCTGAGTCCATCTACCTATAGTTCTATTGCATTTGAAACACAGGATGTTTATGGCCAGGGCGATGTAGTTACAGAAGTAGGTAAAACGATGTACAATGATGCGGAAGGAAAAACATTAAGGACAGGAAAATACATGGCGGTGTTTGAAAAACGTGATGGAAAATATCTTTGCATCAGGGAGATGTATAGTAATGATAGCAAATAGGTTTTTTATGAACAAGCGGTGCCCTCGCCGCTTGTTCATTATTACCATATAAACCAAAATTAAGAGAGCGGCTCTTTTAATAAACAATTGAATCAGCAAAAATAATTTTTTGATTTAAAAATGAAATATTTAATTCTATCAGGCTTTATATTTTTTGTGAACATTGCTGTAGCACAAACCAGGCAATTTGACAGTTTTAAAGCAAATTACCTCGCTGCGAAAACAGATGAAGCAAAAGGCAGGTTGTTATACGCAAATATCATAAGGCCCAGTGCCGCAGATAGTCAGGTGATTGCGCATGCAATGAACCTGCTGGGTTATTTTAAAAAGCAACATGATGAAGTTGGCGCAGACTACATGGAGCTGTACATAGCCGCTGCACTCACTTTTAAAGGAGATTACACCATGTCTTTAAACATGGCATTACCAATTCTCTCACGTTTTGAAAAGAGAAACGATACCTATGGCATGATGCGTGCCAACCATGATATCGCTATGGCGTACGGCCAGGCAAAAGATCACTATAAAGGTTTCAGCTATTCTAAAAAAGCAATTGCGCTGGCAGAAACTGTAGATCCAAACAACTTTTTGAGTATTGCTTGTAATGATTTAGGTGTATCCTACTCACTGGCGGGTATACCAGACTCAGGTTTATTTTATGCCCAAAAAGCAGTAGCGATTGATTCACAGAATAAGGATACGTTTAGGATTTCTACGTCCCTGAGTACCCTGGCAGAAAATTACATGGCAGCAGGGGAATATGAAATTGCTTTATCATTTCTTCGAAAATCATCTATTTATCAGAAAGCTATTTTAGATGATGAAATAAATTATAGCCTGGCCTATTTATACAATGATTTTGCGCAGGCGTTTCTTGGCCTCAATAAATATGATAGCGTAAATTATTATGCAAATAAGTCTATACAGGTATCACAGTTACTTGGCTACAAAGACCAGTTGTTACGTTCTTATGTATACCAATATAAAAGTTTTGATAACATCCATAAAGCCGATAGCCTGACCAAATACCTGCTTCTGGCCATGACTGCAAAAGATTCCTTATACAGCATGGAAAAAACCAGGAGTACGGAAGCATTAAATTTTAGTGAGCAGATACGGCGCCAGGAACTTGAAACAGAAATGTCAAAAGTAGAAGAAAAGCGCAGGGGAAACATTCAATATGCTTTGTTAGGTTTTGGAATTATTTCTATTCTAATTACTTTTCTTCTGCTCAGCCGCAGTTTTATCACTAACTTAAAACTCATTGAAATTTTAGGAGTAATTGCTTTGTTGATCGTTTTCGAATTCCTGAATTTATTACTGCATCCTTTTTTAGAAAAAGTTACTAATCATAATCCTGTTTTAATGCTACTCGGCCTGGTATGTATTGCAGCTTTGCTCGTACCGCTGCATCATAAGCTGGAACATTGGGCAACGCATAAGCTGGTAGAAAAAAATAAAAAAATAAGACTGGCGGCAGCAAAAAAAACTATTCAATCGTTATCTGCAGAATAAAAATGAAATTCTTTTTCGTAAATTAGGAGAAGCCCGAAGGGCTTCAATATGAATAACCCCAGATGTAATACAGGGTTATTCCGGATGGAATACGGTGAAGCTAATAATATAAATAACCGTCATGAGTACCTATACGCAAATATTATATCAGATTGTTTTCAGTACAAAACATCGTGAACACACGCTTGAAGCAAAAAACAGGAAAGAGTTATTTAAATATGTATGGGGTATTCTCAAAAACAAAAAATGTCATTTATACCAGATTAATGGCGTGTCAGATCATTTACATATAGCTACACATCTTCACCCATCCATAGCATTGGCAGATTTAGTTAAGGACATCAAACTCGCCAGCACAGAATACATTAAATCCAAACATTTATTTACAGCTTTCAACGGCTGGCAGGATGGCTATGGTGCTTTTACTTATTCCATAGAAGCAAAAGATAACCTAATCAATTATATAAAAAACCAGGAAGAACATCATAAAAAAATATCTTTTCTGGAGGAGTATAAAAAGCTACTGAAAGAATTTGAAGTAGAGTTTGATGAAAAGTACTTGTTATAAAAAGGGTTCAACCCCTCCGGGGTAGCATTGCCGCTGTCAAACTTGGTGTTATTCAAATTTAATCCCTTCGGGATTCGCTAACCAAATAGAAAACACATATCCACGCATACCGAAGGGGACGAACATGAACATCTCCGAAAGTAAAACGGAAAATAAAAAGTGAAAGAACCTAGCGCATAGGAGGGTTGCAATCTGTGAAAGCCAGCAGGGATTAAGTATGAATATGAAGGGTTCAACCCCTCCGGGGTTGCATCGCCGCTATCACTCTTGGTGTTATTCAAATTTAATCCCTTCGGGATTTACTAACCAGGTAAAAGACACATATACATGGATAACCAGAAGGGTACCAATATGCACAACTCCGGGTGAAAGCCAGTGAAGTGCGGGGAGCACCTAATGAAATCTAAAGTAGATCAGATAAGGCAAATATAAACGGAAGAATTGTAAGCCTGAAGGGCTTAAATATGAATAACTCCGGATGAAATCCGGGGAGCGACGGATGAAATCCGGGGAGCGCCGGATGAAATCCGGGGAGCGACGGATGAAATCCGGGGAGCGCCGGATGAAATCCGGGGAGCGCCGGATGAAATCCGGGGAGCGCCGAATGAAATCCGGGGAGCGACGGATGAAATCCGGGGAGCGACGGATGAAATCAGCGCCACAAGCGACCCTGCAAGGGTCAAATATCAATAACAACAAAATATAATCATCATGATTGCAAAATCAATAAAAGGAAAATCTACCCAGGAAGTCTTGGATGAATTGGAAAATGCCCAGGCTGATGGCTTTGTACCCACCCTTGCAATTGTATTTCTTTCCGTACAGCAAGACCAGGGTGCTATCGTCGATTTGCTGGATAAACATTCAATCCAGGTTTTCGGCGCTACTACTTCTGGTGAATTTACAGATGGAGATATTGAAGAAGGTAGTTGTGTAATATTACTTTTAGATATGAAGCCCGAACATTTCAAGATCATATTTAAGGAAACTGGTACTCACACAACTTTAGAAAATGCAGTAGCGTTGGGAGCCGAAGGAATTGATAGATATCCCAACCCAGCTTTTATCATAGCATCTGGCTGGGTTTCCAAAGATGGTGAAGAGATTGTGGAAGGGATAACGCAGGGATTTGGCGGGGAAGTAACCATTTTTGGCGGCATGGCAGGCGATGACTTGAAACTGGAAGGGCCAATCGTTTTTACAAATAAATTTAGTAGTGACCAGGGGCTTCTTGGCCTCGTTATAAACCAGGATAAAATAGAAATAAACGGCATTGCCACCTGTGGTTGGAAACCTATAGGAACAACAAAAACCATCACAAGGAGTGAAGGTAATATTGTGTACACCATTGATGATAAACCTGCGCTGGATTTGATTTTAAAATACCTGGGCGTAGAATATAATTTTGACTCAGGCAAAGAAATTGTCACCCAGGTAGGCGCTTATTATCCCCTGCAAATGGAACGGGAAGGTGTGGCACCGGTGATGCGTACTGCCATGTTTGCCAACAGGAATGACAGGTCACTCATCTGTGCAGGCAACGTGCCCCAGGGATCAAAAGTCCGTTTCTCCCTCCCGCCCGATTTTGATGCCATTGAAAAAGTTATTGAGGAATGTGAAGCGCTAAAAAAAGAAAAACAGCATGAAGCAGATGCCCTGATTATGATTTCATGTGTGAGCAGGCATCTGTCTTTCGGCATATTGCTGAAGGAAGAAATCGAAAGGGTACAACAGGTGTGGGGTGCTCCCATGGCTGGGTTTTTCAGCTATGGCGAATATGGTAAATCTAAAACAGGCAAGCATGAATTTCACAACAATACCTGCTGCGTAGTGGCATTAAAAGAAAAATAAATTCAGATAATTATTTAAACTATAATAAAATTAAAAACTTTACAATTCAACCCAAAACAAAAGTGTTCTAAAATTTTTTTTATAAACCTAAAAATACAAACATGGAAAATTTAGAAATCGTTAAAGGAATGTATGACGCAGCCGACAAGGGAGACTTCCCTGCTTTCCTTGGCGCAATGGATGAAGCTATTGAATGGAATGAAGCAGAGAACTTTCCTTATG
>JBDSWG010000289.1:0-2739 GCA_039926825.1 Ferruginibacter sp. | reverse complement strand
GCCCCAGCCCCGCCGCTTAGTAGTGAACCCAGGTTTGAAAACATTCGCAATATTTTTTTTGCTGATGCCCTTGCCGGAATCTTTTACATCAATGATGACTTCTGTGTTTTCATCCCTGATGCTCACCGCAATATTGCCCTGGCCATTCATCGCATCCAGGGCATTCTTTAAAAGGTTTTCTATAACCCAGTCAAAAAGCGGCGGGTTTATATTCGCCGTAATATCATCGGAGGTTTCCGTCACCACAAACTTCACCCGCTCACTGGCCCGGCGCTTTATATAACTTACCATACTCTTCACCTGCGTAACAACATTTGCCTGTTCCAATTGCGGTGTGCTGCCTATCTTTCCAAAACGATCACTCACAAGTTTTAAGCGCTCGACATCTTTGCTCATTTCAGCGGCAATTTTTTCATTGCCCGGGCTATCTTTCATCATTTCTACCCAGCCCTGCAAAGAAGATATAGGCGTCCCTAACTGGTGCGCCGTTTCTTTTGCCATGCCCGCCCACACCTGGTTCTGCGTGCTTTTGTTACGGGTGGAAACAGTAATAAGCGTTACTATTATAAACAGCGCAACAACAAATAATTGTATGATGGGGAAATAGCGGATTTGCTTCAGCAGGCTGGATTCCCCATAATAAACCAGGTTGCTTTGTGAAAGATCAAAACTGTTTTTCCAGATGATGGGTTTATTCAGCGCCTTAAATTCTTTTAAAGTATTAGAGAGGTACTGTGGGTCATTTTTTATTCGGGTACTGTCCAGGTTATAACTATCTAAAATGCTGTCTTTTTCCGAAACAGCAATCATGGGAATATCCTTACTGTTTTCTGTCAATACTTTTGCAGCCAACGTGGTCTCCGTGCTTTTGGGATTATTAATATCTTTCAGGGCTTCAACCCATTGCTCAATTTTTATTTTTTCTTCCGCGGCAATCTTCCGGGCCAGGAAATTTGAATAAAAAATACTGGTGCTCACAATGATGATGGCCACGAGGGCCAGCAGTGTACGCCAGTTTAAATATTGCAGAAACATCGGGTAAAGATAAATAAGCCTTTTTATTCCGGACCGGGCATATTTATTCAGCGAAGTAAAGATATATTTGACGGGTCTTCATGGGTGAATAGATATCCCATGTAAAATTGGATTCGGCGAATGAATATTAAAACACAGGCAGGCATATTACATCCCACAGTAGCCGTGGTGATATTAAACTGGAACGGTAAGGCGTACCTGCAGCAATTCCTGCCTTCAGTTCTGGCTTCCACTTATCCTGCTTTGGAAATCTTTGTTGCAGATAATGCCTCCACGGATGATTCTGTTGCTTTTCTCCGCTCCGGCTTCCCGGCAATAAAAATTATTGAACTGCAGGAAAATTTCGGCTTTGCCCGTGGATATAATGAAGCTCTTAAACACGTGGAGGCAGATATTTATGTTTTGCTCAACAGCGATGTCGAAGTTTCACCAGGCTGGCTGGAGCCCTTAGTCGCTATGTTTTCCCGCCATCCTAAGTTAGGTGCCTGTCAACCTAAAATATTATCTTTTCATAACAGGAATATGTTTGAATATGCGGGCGCCGCCGGTGGTTTTATGGATAGCCTCGGATACCCTTTTGCCCGCGGGCGCATACTGGATGTGTGCGAGGTAGATGCCGGGCAGTATGATGCAGCAATACAATGCTTCTGGGCCAGCGGGGCGGCTTTGTGCATACCGTCCGGAATTTATCATGAAATGCAGGGGCTGGATGAATTCTTTTTTGCCCACCAGGAAGAAATAGATCTCTGCTGGCGTTTACAATCTGCCGGTTATGAAGTGTATTGCGAGCCCGCTTCGGTTGTGTATCATGTAGGCGGTGGCACCTTAAGTAAAATTAATCCACACAAAACCTTTCTTAACTTTCGGAATAATCTTATCATGATGTATAAAAATCTTTTTAGAGGAGATCGCATGATAACTTTACCCATGAGGTTTTTCCTGGATGGGGCGGCCGCCTTCAGTCATCTTGTAAAAGGAGAGGGGCAACATGCACTGGCCATTGTAAAAGCCTGGGTAGCCTTCCTGCGCTGGGTTGCATCCCGAAATAAAATATCCATTTTCCCACAGCAACCTAAGAAACCGGTTGCCGGCTGGTACGGTGGCAGTTTATTATGGCAATTTTATATTAATGGAAAAAAGCATTTTTCTGAAATTGTACGGCGCAAATAATTTATTTCAACCTTTAGCCCTTATTTTTGCCGACGTAAATCAACTGCATGGAACAGGAAATAACCGATAACAAAGAAAAAGATTTTGCACACAACTGGGTTTCCTCTTCCCGGTTTATATGGCTTATGCAGGTCTTCCTGGCAATAGCTTTTGTGCTGGGCGGCTGTTATAATTTGTACACGCACCGCTACAAGGGTACACCTAAAGTGAACGTGCCGGAGAATACACTTTATGACCCCAAATACAAATAAAAATTTTGAAGTTATTAGAGTTCCCTTATTTTTGCACTCCCGAAAAAAAGGGATTAGTTCTTTATTCAAGCGGAAGTAGCTCATTTGGTAGAGCACGACCTTGCCAAGGTCGGGGTGGCCGGTTCGAGCCCGGTCTTCCGCTCCATTTCCCGACACTGTCGGGTTTTTTTTTCTCCTGACTTTCTTTTGGAGAATGAAGAAAAAAATTGAATACTAAATCAGTGCACTCGGGTGGTGAAATCCCGAATATGTCAGGAGAGCCTGGTAGACACGTCCCGATTTA
>JBDSWG010000288.1:0-3013 GCA_039926825.1 Ferruginibacter sp. | reverse complement strand
AATGGAGAATACATAAGCCGTGAAGCCACGAACCGTGCAGGCGGTTATACCGGCAGAATATACAGGACAGTGAATGGTGCAAACAGGGATGATTCTATTATAGCAGCCAGGGGTTTGAACAGGGATGCATTTGACCTTCATATAGGAAATTCGCAAATGAAAGGTGGAAATGTTTTTTACAATTTTGGCTACCCCATCAGTAATAAATCAGAGTTGTATTTATTTGGAGGATATGGTAAGAAGAATGGAAACAGTGCCGGGTTTTACCGCTACCCAGACGGCGCTACAAGCATAAAATCAAGTGCAACGATTTATGAAAATAATGTGCTGGCAATTTACCCCAATGGCTTTTTACCACAGATAAATACTGACATACAGGATATATCCACCACTGTAGGGTTGCGTACAAAACTTAATGACTGGAATCTTGACATAAGCAACACGTATGGAAAAAATAAATTTGATTTCGTTATTGATAATTCTGTAAACTATACCCAATTTTTTAATGCTGGAAATAAACAAACTTCCTTTGATGCTGGTGGTTTGCAATTCTGGCAAAACACAGCTAACCTGGATCTTTCCAAAAAATATAATGTACTTAAAGGTTTAAACGTAGCAGCAGGTTTGGAGTACCGGGTAGATGCCTTTAAGATAAATAGTGGAGAAGAAGCCTCTTACAAGAATTATGATACGGCCTCCAAGGCTGCTTCAGGCGCACAGGTATTTGCGGGTTTTAGGGATCTTAGTGGAGAACAAACAAGAAACTCCAAAGCCGTGTATATTGACCTGGAGCAGGATCTCACCGATAAATTTTTAGTTACCGGTGCCTTGCGTTTTGAAAATTATAGTGATTTTGGATCTACCTTAAATTACAAATTATCCTCCCGGTACAAATTCAGCGATAAATTTAGTTTGCGGGGATCACTCAGTACAGGGTTCCGGGCACCTTCCATTCAGCAAAGATTCTTTGCAAAAACCAGTACTATATTTGTTTCGCAGGGCGGATCACTTGTGCAGGTAGAAAGCGGAACGTTTACCAATGATAGCAAGGCTGCACAAATACTGGGAATTCCTAAGTTGAAAGAAGAAACCAGCCAGAACTATTCCATTGGTTTTACGGCAAAGCCTTTTACAGGATTTGAAGTGACTGTAGATGCTTACCAGGTAAACATCAAAGATCGCATCGTGCTCACCAATGATTTCAACGGGGGTACCAGTGCAGCACTTAAAGCGCAATTGGCTGCCGCAGGCGCTAGCACGGCAAACTTTTTTACGAATGCTGTAGATACAAAAGCTAAAGGACTGGAAGCCGTATTATCATACAATAAAAAGTTTGGAAAAACTCAGTCTTTACGAACCGTTCTTGCCATGACTTTTATTGACAACGAAGTGGATAAAGATGCGAATGGAAAAGTAATTGTACATGCCTCTGACTCCCTGATTGCCAGCGGGCAGTTAGGTAAATATTTTAACCGTGAAGATCAGAGCCGTGTAGAAGTGGCGAGCCCAAAAAATAAAATCAGTTTATCTTTTAATTATAAAATAAGCAAGTTTGGCGTTCTCCTGAGGTTTGTGCATTTTGGCCAGGTGCAATATCTTGACCCGGGAATTGATCCCAATAATCCTGCAGCATTTCCTATAAACACGTATAATAATAATGTAAGAGAAACTACGGACCAGTTGTTTTCTGCAAAAACGGTTACTGACCTTTCTCTTTCTTACCAAATTGCACCACAGTTAGGCTTTACCATAGGTGCTAATAACTTGTTTGATGTGTACCAGGACAGGCATACACACAGCAGCAATTTCAGCAGTGGCAGGTTTGTTTACAGCCGCCGGGTACAACAAATGGGCTTTAACGGGGCGTATTATTTTGCAAGATTAAAATTGGCATTGAACACGAAATAAAATTTTGTCTATTTAAATTAAAAAACCGTCGAAAAAATTCGACGGTTTTTTATGCATATTATTTCGAAAGAGAAAGAGTAAGCTTTTCAGTTTTAGAAAGTAAATACCAGCATTTCACCTTCAGCCCATGATTTAGGAATAGGGTTTTTACCTTCTTTCAAACCTTCAAGATGAAACTGAATAGCACTAAAAATATTTTTTTCCACAATAGCACGGCTTTTACCTGTAGCAATAACCCCAGGAATATCCGGAACATAAGCTGAATAACCAGTTTTAGTTTTTTCGTAAACGACCAGGTATTTTCTCATGATCATTTTATTTGGGCTTGCTTAAAAATACTATTTAAAGTGCCCGGAGCAATGTCATCACTCATTTTGTGCGCTGCTATAGTTACGAGACCACTTTTTGTTTTGTGCCTGAATTGTTTATGGCTTCCTTACTACCTGATTAAGAACCATCCATCCTTTTCAATCTTTTTTATAACATCCCGTGCATTCATGTTCAAATTTACCCAACAAATATTTTATTTACTCTTGGGAAAATAAAAAAATTATACAGCAAAACTCGTCCCACACCCACACGTACTGCTGGCATTGGGGTTACTGAATGTGAATCCGCGGGAGTTTAGTCCGCCTTCCC
Organism: Ferruginibacter sp.; assembly: GCA_039926825.1. Taxonomy (GTDB): domain Bacteria; phylum Bacteroidota; class Bacteroidia; order Chitinophagales; family Chitinophagaceae; genus Ferruginibacter. Next base: position 466 of record JBDSWG010000288.1, on the reverse strand, counting down.
AGTTAATCTCCATGCCTGCAAGATATAATGCATGGCCTTTGTCAATAATGCAGGGCACACCATCTATTGTAAAATGTTGATCTGTTTCTGAGGGTGCGGTATAATCCAGCAAATAGGTCATTCCACTGCAGCCACCTCCTTTTACGCCGACACGCAACATTTTTCCCTGGTTTTCATCCAGAGTCAAAAGCCTTTTTATTTCTGTTGCTGCAGATGGGGTGAAACTAACGGGTGCGTCTATTGTCTGTACCATATCCTTTTATTTGTACAAAGGTAACACATGCTGAAAAACAGGCGCCCTCTCCTATTTTCGAATGCAGGAATATGTTGAGGCAATTCTAAGTATTTTTGCAACCTTAACATTATTACATGATACTCCTGGAAGTCACTACCCTTCATATTGCCATTGCCGCAGCCTTTGCTTTTTTTATTGCCATAGCCTGGCTGCTGGCAGAATTTAAAGGCA
>JBDSWG010000287.1:0-25633 GCA_039926825.1 Ferruginibacter sp. | reverse complement strand
CCCGCAGAAAAATAACTGGATACCCGTTTGCGGATATGTTTGGCTTTGCCTACATAAATTAATCGTCCACCCTCATCAAAGTATTTATATACTCCCGGTGCAGCCGGCAGTGCAGGTGCAATAATTGAAAAGTCTTTTCCATTCATTTTAATATCTCCAGGTTATGAATGTTTCTGAAACAATGCTGTCTTTGCCATTTACCGGCAGCACAGAAATTATTTTTGCATTTTCTCCCGCGTTCCATGTGAGTTGTTGTGTAGTATCACCCGCAAATTTCAACCAGTAAATTCGCTGTACATTATTAGTATTTGCATCCAGGTATACATCCCAGCGTTGCAATGCCATATTTACAGGTAATTTTTTAATTGGTGAATACGTGAATGTAAAAGTATTAAGGGTCTGGTCTAAAAACTTAGTTTCCGTAAATAACGAATTCATATTCACGGAATCAATTTGAGGCTGAAGAAATGGGCCAAATACATCATTGAACTCTGCTGGCTTTACCCATGAAGAATCTTTGCGTCCATTGAGTGTGTAATAAGCGATTGGCGTATTGCCATCCCGGTTCATACCGGCCAATTCTCCTTTAATGAAACTCGTTACCGGAAAAAAGTTTTCTATACTATCTACTTTATTTGCAGCAATAGTTTCATTTTGAGATGATTGATGACAGTAAGAAAATCCCAGGCATAAAAAAAATATTACCCCTAATAACTTCATGACACAAAATTACTAAGAAAGCAAGCTACCCGGACAAGGGCCTGTTAAAAAAACTAAATTAAAGGTTCCGGATAAGCCCAAACTTCAAGCCCGCATTGTACAGTTTTTCAGAGGCTGTAAATTGCTTGCTATAGGTAGAAAACATTTGGTAACGTACCTGAGGGCCGGCTTGCAATAACATGCCATCATTAAGTTTGTAGGTTATAAAAGTTTCCAGGCTCGTATTTATATTCCAGCGGTTGATAAATGCATTTTCGTTTACATAAAACTTACTGTCTGAACTCAACAGGTAAGCATTACCGCTGGTAACTAAGGTTGGTTGAATAGTAGCACCTGCATACCATTTGAGCCTGTGATTGCCTGCAAGCTGGTAGTCAATACCAAGGGGAATAGAAAATTGTAGGGTTTTATTATTGAGTTTGCTATTGCTTAATGCAGGAGAATTAGCGTATGAAGTATTATATGGCTGAAGCGAACTACCGCTGGAGTTTGTATTGTTTAATGCCAGTGTAGTTTGTGATGGATGTTTTAATTCATATCCATTTATAGTATAGCTGGTATAATTAATCTGAAGTCCACCTTTTATGATTAGTTTTTTACCAATTTTATACCTCAATGCAGCGCCTGCTTCCAGGTTTATTGCGGCATGTTGGTCCACTTCGTTGCTCGTAGCCGGTGCACTGGCTACAACGCTGTTCGTAACGACAGGAGAAGGGGCTGTTTCGATCGTACGATAACCGATAGAAGGTGTAATATAATATTGAAGGCTGGATTTTGCTTTCCATACACCTTTGTTTTTCCTATTGTAAAATGCATGATCCTCAACCCAGGGCAAGTCAAGGTTTTGAGTACTTTTGAAAATTTGATTTTCAGATAACGAATTAGTTACAGTTTTTGCAGAAGTAATACCCCCAGTCAACTGATTTGCATTGGTGTTGTTTCCGCTTGTTGGGTCAATTGTTTTATTTTCTATTACTGGTAAACTATTTAAAGTAGTGGAAGAGCCCGGGTTACTTATTGTCTGCGCAGCGGCAACGTTAGGGTTTAAATCTGATTGAATATTTGCCTGTGCTGATGACAGGTTATTATATACAAAAGCAGATGAAGTGCGCATTGTATTCTTTGTATCTGGAGAACCAGTAATAACGTTATCATTTCTATCAACCTGTACCGTTGCGGGAATAGCAGTTGCTGGAATATTTAAATTTAATAAATCCTGAACTCGTAGCTTATCTGCCTGCATTTGTACCAGGTAAGAGTCTGATGCTCCAACCAAAGAAGGACTAACTTTTACAGGGATAGATTTTTGTCCCCTGACCTGGGTACTGGCAGATGAATTCAATTCTACATCTCCACCGGGAAAGGAAGTTGATTTTGTGGCTACTTCCCCAGCTTCTTTGCCTGCCGCTAAAAGGTTATTTGTATTGGCGTTAATGGCATTGTTATTAATAACACCCAGGTATAATATAGCCGTAATAAGCAATAGTGAAACGGCAAGCGAAGGCCATTTTCGGTCCGGGTGTAAATCGTTGTATAGACTGTGCCAAACCCTGCGGGACGGGTACATCTTAAAGTCTTCCGTAGATTCTCTCAGGAATTCTTCAAAATTGTCATTGTAAAATTCTTTTTCCATCTTTCACAAAAAGCGTTTTTTAGTTATCGGTAAGTCTGAAAACTTTGGGAACCTAAATAGGGTTACCATATTTTTTACTTCTATATTTTTGAATAATTTGTTTTTTCACCAAAATTTCTTCCAGCATAGCCTTGGCTCTTGTATACTGGCTGCGGCTTGTACTTTCTTCTATTTCCAGTAATTGCCCAATCTCCCGGTGAGAAAAGCCTTCAATAGCATAAAGATTCAACACTGTTCTATAACCTAATGGCAAGGACCGGATGCACTCCACAATTTGTTTGGCTTGCATAATAGAAGGAATAATATCTTCTCTTGTATGCAATCCATTGGCATGAATAATATCCACACTTTCATTGAATTTTTTATTCTTTTTGAGGATGTTGATACAGGTATGTACTACAATTCGTCTTATCCAGCCTTCTAATGCACCTTCATTTCTGTACTGGTGCAGTTGTGTAAACACTTTGATGAAACCTTCCTGGAGCATATCTTCAGCATCTTCACGGCTTTTTGCAAAGCGGTAGCAGACTCCCAACATCCTGGGGCTAAATCGATTATATAATGCTTCCTGCGCAGCCGCATTATTTTTTGTACTTCCGGCAAGCATTTGCTCTTCGGTCATAAATTTTAGATTTTTTGCCCTTTAAATATAGACATTAAATGACCATGCGATGCTGCATCTGTTAAAAAGGACTCAAATTTAACAATCCGCTATTGAGTGTTGGGGTAAAAAAAGTTTTTGTCATGATTTAGGAGGGCTTTGAGAACGTCCTTTCCTCTTTAGACTGTCAGCCGGATATGCAGATTTAATACTGTCCCTGAGAGCAGATGCCCAGGAAGTAAGGGTTGCTTTTTGCGTGTCATTTAGTATTGCATAACGATGAATAATGGTGTAAGATTCCAAAGGCATATCGCCACTCTTAACTTCATCTATTACTTCTTCCAGTTTTTTATATTGCTTTCCTATAGGGTAAGTACCAAAGACAGAAAAATTCAATTGGCTTTTTCCTTCAGCTATATGATCTCCCAGCCACCAGGCAACAGGCTGTATATTGCTGTACCAGGGATAATCTGTTTTATTACTATGGCAATTATAGCAACTTGTTTTAATAATGCTATCCGCAGCAGGTGGCACCACATGCACCGACTGTATAGGTTGATTAAAAACGCCACTATCGTTTGCCACAGGCTTCGGGAAAAACTGGGCCAGGATAAAAATTACCAGCAACGATATCAGCAGAATTTTGAAAAATTTTTTCATAAAAATGATGTCAGGAATTTATAAGAATTTTTCCCGTCATTTCTGCCGGAATAGTTAAATGCATCATTGTAAGAATTGTGGGAGCTATATCGCCCAGTTTACCCGGTACCAGTTTCGCTGTCTCATTTTTTGAAATAAGAAAGAGGGGAACAGGGTTTGTGGTGTGCGCTGTATTAGGTGTACCATTTTCATTTATAGCATAATCTGCATTGCCGTGATCTGCAGTAATCAAAATTTCATAATCATTTTCCAGGGCAACATCTACCAGTTTGTGCACACAGGCATCTACAGTTTCCACCGCTTTTATAATAGCCGTCCACACGCCTGTATGGCCCACCATATCTGCATTTGCATAATTCAGGCAAATAAAATCAGGTGCTGAAGTTTTAATATAATTAATGGCCGCTTCTGTTACCCCTTCAGCGCTCATTTCAGGTTGTAAATCATACGTGGCCACTTTTGGGGAAGAAATCATTATTCTTTCTTCGCCAGTAAATTTATCTTCCCTGCCTCCGCTGAAGAAAAAACTTACATGGGGATATTTTTCTGTTTCGGCTATCCGTAACTGTGACTTACCTGCGGCCGAAACTACTTCGCCTAAAGTATTTACCAGGTTATCTTTTTCATACATGACGGCTATGTTATGGTAAGATTCATCGTACCGCGTCATGGTAACATAATGCAAGGGCAATGTTTTCATATTAAATGCCGGCATATCTTCCTGGGTGAGTACCTCTGTTATTTCCCGACACCTGTCTGTGCGAAAATTAAAAGAAATTACGGCGTCCCCTGGTTCTAAAACATGATGGGCATTATCCTGGTTAATGATTGGTAATAAAAATTCATCCGTCACCCCATTCGCATAAGATTTTTCTATTTCTGCAGTTATATTTGAAGTCAATTTCCCTTCCCCTTTCACCATTGCATTATAGGCAACCTCAATGCGTTCCCACCGTTTGTCCCTGTCCATGGCATAATACCTTCCTGTGAGGCTGGCTATCTGCCCGACCGTTTTATTAAGATGTTCCTGAAGATCACGTATAAAACCTAAGCCACTTTTTGGATCCGTATCCCGGCCATCCAAAAATGCGTGTATACTTACCCGTGAAAAATTTTGACTGGCACAAAATGAAACCAGGGCCTTTAAATGTTCCAGGTGAGAATGTACACCGCCATTACTCACGAGGCCCATTAAGTGAAGGGTTTTATCTTTTTCTTTGCAGTAGGCTAATGTTTCATTCAACACTTTGTTTTCCTGGAAACTTCCCTGTTTAATGGCCACATTTATTCTTTCTAACTCCTGGTACACTATTCTGCCCGCTCCCATGTTCAGGTGGCCTACTTCACTATTTCCCATCTGACCCTCGGGCAGCCCCACTTCAGTGCCGCAGGTTACCAGCGTAGTGTGGGGATATTTATTGTAAAGACTGGAAACATAAGGTACAACCGCGTGTTGAATAGCATCACTTTTTTCACTTTTTCCTAAACCCCATCCATCCATAATCACCAACATAACTTTTGACATATCCATATATTTATACCCATTCTGTGAAAAAATCCTAAATACAGCAATTTATGCGGCGCTGGCACGTTTTTAGCGAATAAAGCTCAAAATTACTTTGTTTTATAATAGGGTTGGAATTCAAAAAATTTGAAATATCTTTAAAGTCTTGCCTACCATGAAAAAATTTATTACACTATCCTTTCTTTCTTTTATCATGTTTTCTTTTACTACGGATTCCAATAGTAATATAGACGACATTATAATTGGCTTGCGTAATGGCAATGCGGACCAGGTGGCAAAATATTTTGATAATACAGTAGAAATTACATTGCCGGAAAAAAGCAACAGCTACAGTAAAAGCCAGGGTGGTTTAATACTCACTGATTTCTTTACCAATAACAATGTAAAAGGCTTTGATGTTATTCACCGGGGTGAAAATGCCGGTTCTCAATATTGTATCGGCACGCTCCATACACGTACAGCATCTTACCGTACAACGCTTTTTATGAAGCTGAAAGGCGATAAGCAGGCGCTGCAGGAAATTAGGTTTGAAAATCGATAGAATTAAATATTAATTTATTAAGCTCCCTGGTGGAGCTTTTTTTTATACCCCGAATTTGCTTTTGTAGCTTTGGCCCATGCAGAAAGCAGATCTTATTCAAAAATTAATTACAGATGCGCTCCTCGAAGATATTGGCGATGGCGATCACAGTACACTTTCTACAATTGGACTAAAAGTAAAAGGCCGGGCAGTGCTTAAAATAAAAGAAGATGGCATACTGGCGGGGCTGGAGTTTGCTCAAAGTATTTTTAATCACCTTCAACCCACTGCCGTCATTGATTTTCTAAAAGAAGACGGCGACAAAATGGTGCATGGAGATGTTGCCTTTGAAGTACATGCAGATGCAGCAATAATATTACAGGCAGAGAGGCTGGTCTTAAATTGTATGCAACGCATGAGCGGTATTGCTACCCTCACACGAAAATATGTTGATCGCCTGGAACCTTATAAAACCCGTTTACTGGACACCCGAAAAACAACGCCCAATTTCCGCATAGCAGAAAAGGAAGCTGTGCGCATTGGCGGTGGTACCAATCACCGTTTCGGGCTTTATGATATGATTATGCTTAAAGACAACCATATCGATTTTTGCGGAGGCATTGAGAAAGCTATTGCTAAAGCCTACAATTACGTGCAGGTGCATAAACCCGGCATTAAAATAGAAGTAGAAACCCGCTCCCTGGATGATGTGAAAAAAGTTATGAAGGCAGGAAAAATAAACAGGATCATGCTGGATAATTTTTCTCCTTCAGATATTATTAAGGCGTTGCAAATTATTAATGGAGAATATGAAACGGAAGCCAGTGGGGGCATTCATTACGATAACCTGGAAGCGTATGCAGAAACATCAGTAGATTTTATTTCCAGCGGTGCCATTATACACCAGGCTCGTAGCCTCGATTTAAGTTTAAAAGCTATTATTGAATAATTATGTCTAAAAAAGATAAGAAATACGGCATCGTTTATTCTACCCACCCGGATTCTTTTCCAAAAGAAGAATATGTGGAGCAAATAACTCCGGAGCCTGGCCTGCAAAAACTAACCATTCAACTGGATAAAAAACAACGTGCAGGCAAAATTGTTACCCTTGTATATGGGTTTAAAGGAAAAACAGAAGACCTGGATAAACTGGGCCGTGAATTAAAATCATATTGTGGTACAGGAGGTTCTGTTAAAGATGGTGAAATAATCGTGCAAGGTGATAACCGCGATAAAATCCTGTCTTGGTGCCTTAAAATGGGATATAAGTTTACCCGTAAACTATAGCAGGTTCGCGATTATTTAGTTAACCATTGGCAAAAAAGAATTTTTTCAGGCAATAATTAGTACTTTAGATAAAATCCTTTCACATGACAAGTAAGATTTCCGGAGGTGTTAAAATAAGTGTGGAAACATACTACCAGCCTGAATACAGTAATCCCATGAACAGTGAATTTATGTTTGCCTACCGCATCACTATTGAAAATAGCAACGAATTCCCTGTTAAATTACTAAGGCGCCACTGGCATATTTTTGATAGTAATGGCAGCATGCGGGAAGTGGAAGGAGAAGGTGTGGTGGGTATGCAGCCGGTAATTGCGCCTTCACACAGTTATCAATATACCAGCGGCTGTAACCTGAGAAGTGAAATAGGTAAAATGCATGGATATTATATCCTGGAAAATGTTCACAACCAGGCGCAGTTTAAAGTAATCATTCCATCATTCGATATGCATGCTCCTCTAAAGTTAAATTAGACAATTACTTTTTTTGTCAAGGGACAACTCACTAAAATAGGTTTCAATATGTGACCATATATAGCTGATTTGTACCTTGTTTTTTCTTTACAACTTAATGGTGAAAGTCTTTACGTAAAAACAGTAGGGCTGTTTAGTAATTGAGGCTGGCTCATCAGGGTTTATACTTTGCTTCCTGCAAAATTTCTTCTTCAGACATTTGCATCAACTGTGGGAGCGTTGTTCCGGGTTTTTCTTTCATGTATTTTTTCACCAACTGCCAGCCGGAAAAGGAACCGATATTTCCTGGGGAACCATCACCGAGTTCCTGTGTTTTCGGGCTCTCGCCGATGTAGTTTTTAATAATATTATTGTCCAGCGTCTGCAGAAAATTATTCTGAACAAACAGGTCCCAGATGGCCGCTTCATGGGCGTAACTTTCTTTCATCTGCTTTTCTGTATACCCGATAAGTTTAAATTCTTCCTCTGCAGGCACCAGCATTTGCAGCGCATATAATCTTCTTCCTTTTGCAATCATTTGTAAAATGAGTGTACGCTCATCCTGCTTCTCAGGATAGAGGTCATTCAACATATTCTTCATGGCATTAATCCCTATATAACCGGGAGCAAAACGCTGTGTAATATAATCGGGATAAGTCTCCTGTACCCAGATAGTTTTATATAAACTAAACTGGCTGCCCAGGTGCTGGTGCAAGCCCACGATGATGGCTTCCTGAGGAATGAGAATGTCTCCATACCCATCCAGTGGCCCGATATAGGTTATAATTTTATGCGGGACCACATACTTAGGAAAATAATATTTTACATACTGCAAACCTTTCTTTATTTCGGCTTCATAAGGTTTAAAATTGCTGAAAACTTTTAAAGAAGTATCATACACCGGCCGGTAAGCAGCAGAAAAACCCTGCAGGTATTTTTGTAATGTATCTCCACCCCAGCGTGGGTCTGCATTCAATATGGTCGTGAGAAAATTCTCCGCAAATGAAGGATATTTTTCCAGCAAGGAAGGATATTCCCTTGCAAGGCGATTGCTGTCCAGGGCAAAAAAATCTTTTTCAAAATGCGTCGTCTGTAAATCTATTTTAATGTTGGAAACATCTGGCCCCGAACTATTGCGGCAGCTAAAGAAGATTAAAATTAAAAGAAAATAATAATTTGCTTTCATAATTTGGTACCCTGATTTTAAAAGAATTTACCTTTACAAACTTATACCAAGTTTCATTAAGCCTCATTTCTTATGAAAATATTCCTGGCGCAACAACATTACCACATTGGCAATTTTGAAAACAATACAAAGAAAATTATTGAAGCCATAGAAATTGCAAAGCAGGCGGGTGGGGATCTCATTGTATTCAGTGAAATGTCTGTGTGCGGGTACCCGCCCCGGGATTTTTTGTACTTCAATGATTTTATAAATAAATGTTACGATAGCATACAACAAATAAAAGATTATGCTGATGGCATTGCCGTGCTGGTGGGCGGCCCTCAAAAAAATCCTGTCATTGAAGGAAAAGATTTATTCAATGCTGCGTGGTTTTTGGCCGATAAAGAAGTAAAGCAGGTAATACACAAAACATGCCTGCCTACCTATGATGTTTTTGATGATGACCGGTATTTTGAACCGGCTACTGCCTGGCAAAATGTTTTGTACAAAGGAAAAAAAATTGCTGTCACCATTTGTGAAGACATCTGGAACCTCGGAAATAATCCTTTATATACCATCTGCCCCATGGATCAACTTATGCCGGACTTTCCTGACTTTATGGTTAACCTCAGCGCTTCTCCTTTTGATTACACCCATGATGCGGATCGCCAGGCCACTGTAAAAGCAAATGTGATGAAATATAAAGTTCCCATGTTTTATTGCAATGGTGTAGGTAGCCAGACGGAAATAGTATTCGACGGTACATCACTTGTTTTTGACAAGGATGCTAACCTCTGCGGAAAAATGAAAAGCTTTGGAGATGACCTGCAAGCTTTTATTTTGAAAGACGATGGTTACCTGGAAAATGACATCATAGAGCCGGCTGCAAAAATGCCGGATGCAGATTTAAATCCATCACACCTGGAGCCGGAATTAAATATTCATAATGTCTATGCTGCTCTTGTGATGGGGGTTAAAGATTATTTTACAAAAATGGGTTTTAGCAAGGCTATCCTCGGTAGCAGTGGTGGCATTGACAGTGCTGTCACACTCGCTATTGCCTGCGACGCCCTGGGGGCGGAGAATGTTACAGCACTGCTCATGCCTTCTCCCTATTCTACCGGCCATTCTGTAGAAGATGCAAAACGGCTCAGCGAAAACCTCGGGAATCCTTATCATGTGGTGGCTATTGAAAAGGTATATAATGCTTTTCTTAAAACCTTAAAACCTTTATTTGCAGATCTGCCCTTTAATGTAACAGAAGAAAACCTGCAAAGCCGTTCCCGTGGTACATTGCTCATGGGTATGGCAAATAAATACAATTTAATTCTCCTGAATACCTCCAATAAAAGCGAGCTCGCAACTGGCTATGGAACCTTATATGGTGATATGGCCGGGGGAATCGGGGTTTTGGGCGATTGTTATAAACTGCAGGTCTATGCCCTGGCCAGGTTTATAAATCGTGAAAAAGAAATTATACCGGTAAACATAATAGAAAAAGCCCCCAGTGCGGAGTTAAGGCCGGATCAGAAAGATTCTGATAGCCTGCCACCATATGAATTGCTGGACCAGGTTTTATATCAATATATAGAACAATCTAAAGGGCCGGATGAAATCAAAGCTTTGGGTTATGAGGCTGCACTTACAGATCGTGTGTTGAAGATGGTAAATATGAATGAATATAAGCGCAACCAGTTTTGCCCTATTATACGGATATCACCAAAGGCCTTTGGCGTAGGCCGCCGCGTGCCCATTGTAGCAAAGTATCTATCCTGAGGTTAGATGTTCACTGCCTGCACTGCCGTACCATAACAGAGTACTTCCGTCACGCCTCCCATCACTTCGTTGGCATCATAGCGAATGTTCACAATGGCATTTGCGCCTTTGTCATTGGCATGCATCACCATCTGGTCAAAGGCTTCAGCCCTGGCTCTTTCACATAGATCAACATATATTGAAATTTTGCCACCCACAAGGGTTTGTAAACCCCCGGCAATGTTGCCAAAAACGCTCCGGCTTCTTACCGTAATTCCCCTTACAACTCCCAGGTGTTTGGTTACTTTGTAGCCTTCCAGCATATTAGAGGTGGTAATAAGATTTTGATCAACCATGTTATGTTTATTTAGATTTTAAAATTAACAATCTTTTCCTGCCCTCTAGCACGTGGCAGTATTTTTGTTTGCAATCAGATCGTAATTTGCAGATATTGTTTAGGTTATATATTAATATCGCATAGTCATACCGCACAAAACCCGACCATAAATATGATACAAACTGCAGAAGATATCCGCTTGCTGAATGAAAAAATTCAGCATTCCGCTGCTTTTATTTCCCGCATTAATGATGAACTAAGTAAAGTAATTGTCGGTCAGCAAACCATGATTGAAAGACTGCTGATTGGTTTATTAAGTAATGGCCACGTATTGCTGGAAGGGGTACCGGGGCTGGCGAAAACATTAAGTATTAAATCCCTGGCCCAGGCTATACATGCGGAATTCAGCCGCATACAGTTTACCCCTGATTTGCTGCCGGCGGATGTTATTGGTACCATGATTTACAACCAGTCAAAAAATGAATTTGTAGTACGCCGGGGGCCTATTTTCGCAAACTTTATTTTGGCTGATGAGATAAACCGGGCACCGGCAAAAGTTCAAAGTGCTCTTTTGGAGGCTATGCAGGAGCGGCAGGTGACCATAGGGGATACCAGTTATAAACTGGATGAACCTTTTTTGGTACTGGCTACACAAAACCCAATAGAGCAGGAGGGTACCTACCCATTGCCAGAAGCGCAGGTAGACAGGTTTATGCTTAAAGTAGTGGTGGGCTATCCTACAAAATCTGAAGAGCAAATGATAGTGCGGCAGAATACGCTGGGCCTGAAATCACCGGTAATTTTCCCCGTGGCTTCTACTTCAGAAATATTAAATGCAAAAGAACTTGTGCGCCAGGTTTATGTGGATGAAAAAGTAGAAAACTATATTTTGGATATTGTTTTTGCAACGCGATACCCCGAAAGATATAACCTGCAAAAACTAAAAGGGCTGATAAGCGTTGGTGCTTCACCGCGGGCCAGTATTAACCTGGCCCTGGCTTCCAAAGCGTATGCTTACCTGAATAACCGTGGGTATGTAATACCTGAAGATGTGAGAAATATTTGTAAAGATGTTTTACGCCACCGTATCGGTATTTCCTATGAAGCTGAAGCTGAAAATGTAGACCAGGTACAGATAATAGATGAAATACTAAAAGCCGTAAATGTACCATAACCTATTTCGCCTAACCATACACGGTAGTATGAGTACGGAATAAAATAGATAATAGCATTTAAAAAAAAAGGATTGAAGCGCTGCGCTTCGCCACATGTATACCACTTCAGAAATATTAAAGAAGGTAAAGGAACTGGAAATTAAAAGTAAGAAGATAACGACCCAGTTATTTACCGGGGAGTATCATTCTGCTTTTAAAGGTAAGGGTATGCACTTCCGTGAGGTAAGGGATTATTATGCCGGTGATGATGTGCGGTTTATTGACTGGAATGTGAGTGCACGATTTTCGCATACTTATACAAAAGTATTTGAAGAAGAAAGGGAACTGGTGATGATGCTTTTGATAGATACCAGCACTAGTAACCTGTTTGGTTCTGTGGGTAAAAGAAAAAAAGACCTGATAACAGAAATGGCTGCTGTACTCACTTTTAGCGCCATCAATAACAATGATAAAGTAGGGGTAATTTTCTTCAGCAATAAAATTGAGAAATATATTCCGCCAAAGAAGGGGCGGCAACATGCGTTATATATTGTAAGGGAATTGCTCACCGTAGAGCCGCATGCTAAAGGCACAGACCTGGATGAAGCCATTAAGTACTTTAACAATACCACGCGGCAGAAAAGTATTGCTTTTTTGCTGAGTGATTTCCTGGCGACAGGCTATGATAATGACCTCAAGGTAATTGGTAAAAAACACGATGTGGTGGGCATCAAGGTGTATGATAAAATGGATATGAAACTACCGGATATCGGGCTCTTGCAGGTAGAAGATGCAGAAACCGGTAAAATACAATGGCTGGATACCAGCAATGATGATGTCCGGCATAATTACCAACAACATTTTTTTACCCAGAGCGACCTGGCTAAAAAATATTTCCGTCAATCCGGCTCCGATCTCCTGCATATAAGAACAGATGAAGATTACGTAAAAATTTTACAGCAATTTTTTAAAAACAGGAAATAGTAAACCTATTGATGAAGTTTTCAGGAAACATAACCGGGATGATTGTCATGTGTATGCTGGGTTTCCTATATATACTTCCTGCTGCAGGGCAGCAACCCCTGCAGACACAGGTTGATAAAAATAAGATCCTCATTGGTGAGCAGATTCATTATACCATGCGGCTAAACCTGGGTTCTGCCGGTTACAATGTTGATTTTGGTGTTCCGGATTCTATTCCTCATTTCGAAATATTAGATCGCCGGCAATATGATACGGTGGAAAAAAGCGGGAAATTCGTCCTGATACAGAAAATGGTGCTTACCAGTTTTGATTCAGGTTTGTGGACGTTACCGCGTTTCATCGTTACCGTTTCTTCTTCAAATAAAAAAGCACAACAGTTCAGCAATGATTCCCTGCAGGTTATGGTAGGTTACAGCCCTTCAGATACCACCGGCTTATATGATATAAAGCCGCCGCTGCAAGTACATATCCCCGATTATACAATCTGGTATATTATTGCTGCTATCATCACCCTGCTCATTCTCGCATATATTATTTACCGTTATTTTAAAACGCGGAAGAAAAAGGAAAAGCCGGTTTTTATTCCTTCATTAAAACCTTATGATGAAGCCATGAAAGCCCTGGCTTCATTAAAGTCCCTGGACTTAAATACATACGAAGGCAATAAGGCATATTATTCCGGGCTATCAGAAATATTCAAGAAATATTACAGCAATAAAGAACGGACATCTATGCTGACCTTAACGACAAGTGATGTATTAATTGAACTGAAAGGAAAAGGTAAAACAGCGGGGGTGGCATCGGCTGTGGCAGAAATATTAAGGTTGTCAGATGCCGTTAAATTTGCAAAATACACACCACCGGTTTCAGAAGCGGGTGCCGCCTGGAATCAAACAAAAGCCATCATTGATGCGATGGAGAAAAACTATAGCGAAACATAATTTTGATTTACGATTATTTTGATAATATCGAATTTGGGCAGCCTTACCTGTTGGCATTGTTACTGCTTTTACCCATAATTATTATATGGTATATCCGTGGTAATAAAGCCCGGCAGTCATCTCTTATATTATCAACGACTGCAGCAAGGGGATTGGGTTCCTTCAAAGCTTCCATGCGCCACCTGCCTTTTATTTTAAGGATTATTTCCCTGGCCTTTATCATCATCGCCCTCGCAAAACCCCAGGTAAGAAATGAACAACAGCGCACAGAAGGAGAAGGGATTGATATTATTTTATGTGTGGATGTAAGCGGTAGTATGACGGCGCAGGACCTGAAACCTAACCGCATGGAAGCAGCGAAGAAAGTGGCCATTGATTTCGTAAATGAAAGGCCCACGGACAGGATAGGCGTAGTAATATTTTCCGGCGAGAGTTTTACGCAGTGCCCGCTCACGACAGACAATGCTGTGTTGGTATCTGCTATAAAAAATATTCGTAATGGTATGCTGGAAGATGGAACGGCAATAGGTGCTGGCCTCGGAACAAGTGTAGACAGGCTACGAAACAGCGATGCAAAATCTAAAGTCGTTGTCTTACTAACAGATGGTGAAAATAATGGCGGCTTGATAGACCCTAAAACGGCAAAAGAAATTGCTAAAGCTTATGGCATAAAAGTTTACACGATTGGTATTGGAACGGAGGGCTTTGCGCCACAGCCCGTGAACACACCTATGGGGGTTGTTATTGAAAAACAAAAAGTTTCTATTGATGAGCCCTTATTGAAAGAAATTGCAAAGGAAACCGGTGGCAGCTATTTCCGGGCTACGGATAATCAAAGCCTCTCGGATATTTACAGTCAAATAAATAACCTGGAGAAATCCAGGATAGAGGTGGTTACGAGTATCCGTTATAAAGACAAATTTCTTCCCTTTGCTGTAGCAGCATTATTTTTTCTTTTCCTGGAAGTTATATTTCGCTATCTCGTATTCCGAAAATTTCCTTAAGTTTATATTTAGGCAACTTTGTTCTTGCTAAACATTAACCCGGCTTATCTTGCAGGTATGCAGGCAAGGGTTTACAAGTCAACAGGTAGCTGGTACCAGGTGAAAACAAGTGATGGTAAAATGTTAGCCGCCAGGATTGTGGGGAAACTTAAACTTGATAACATTACCTCTACCAATCCCGTTGCCGTAGGGGACATTGTGAATATTGAAAATACGGAAGATGCTACCAGTACGGTGATTACTGAAATTTTACCACGGCGCAATTATATTAATCGAACTTCACCACATAATAAAAATCAACACCATATTGTTGCATCCAACCTGGATCAGTCTCTTTTGTTTGCCACGTTGAAAAATCCCAAAACATCATTTGGCTTCCTGGATCGTTTCCTGGTTGTTTCAGAAGCGTATCACATACCCGCGATTATTGTTTTTAATAAAACGGATATGCATGGCCGTAAGGAGGAGGAAAAATTCAATTTAGCTCAAAAGATTTATGAACCTCTGGGTTATGTTGTAATGCCAATGAGTATAGAGAAAAAAGAAGGCGTAAATGAAGTGCTGAATATGCTCGAAGGGAAAACGACCTTATTGAGCGGGCATTCCGGGGTTGGTAAATCTACTTTCATCAACCAGGTGTTTCCGGGTATGGAAATAAGAACCAAAGAAGTAAGCGGTTGGAGTGGCAAAGGCATGCATACAACTACTTTTGCAGAGATGTTTGACTTGTCGGGAAGCGGTGCTGTCATTGATACGCCGGGCATCCGGGAGATGGGCCTGGTAAATATTAAGAAACAGGAATTATCACATTATTTTCCGGAAATGCGAAGCCGGGTTAATGATTGCCAGTTTAATAATTGTATTCATGTGCAGGAACCCGGTTGTGCTGTAAAGGATGCGGTTGGTACCGGGGAAATACATGAAGAGAGATATATAAGTTATCTCAATATGCTGGAAACACTTGCCGGGGAAAGCTATTAAGCACAAATGAAAACTGCCGCAATGCGGCAGAGAATATTTTTT
Organism: Ferruginibacter sp.; assembly: GCA_039926825.1. Lineage (GTDB taxonomy): Bacteria > Bacteroidota > Bacteroidia > Chitinophagales > Chitinophagaceae > Ferruginibacter. Next base: position 9,875 of record JBDSWG010000287.1, on the reverse strand, counting down.
GGCAGATTAAAAAATTAGTAAACCTGCTGTTCCAGGAAATGAGCCACTTCCATTACGGCATTATTCTGTATTTTTTGCTGCTTTACTTCGTGGGGAAATATACTTACGCCATTGAAAATATTATAGTGCAATGTCAGGAACTGATCTTTGTATTTAAAATCCCAATCTAATGTATCAGCATCATCTACCTGGTTCATAAATTGAACCTGCAGGTGATCGGCCAATGTTTTTGCAATTGCATAAAATTTTGTAACGCCGCAATTATCATCAATGACAGCTTCAGTACCACCAAATTTAGTTTTCAATTCGTAAGACATTTGTTGTGGGGTTTATTGGTAAGATTTATTTTTTAATAACTTTTTCTTCCGCCTTTATACTTTGCTTTATTACTTGCCCTGATGGCTTTTTCATCGCCGGAAGCTATCTTTTCAGCTCCAACATTCCTGCCATTTGTCGGGCAGCCATACTTTTCTTTCTTCTTAAAAATAAAACATCCACCAAGCGAAGTCAAAATAAAAAGGCCGAGTATAAGTTTTTTCATCTGTTAAAATTAGACCAATTGCATTTCAGAAAAACGTTAATCTTTCTTAAACCAACTACTATACTTCACGTAATTGGCGGCTATTCTATCAATTTCCCCATGCACCAAATCCTGGCTAATGTCTTTAACTTTTTTAGCAGGAACACCGGCATAAATACTTCCGGGTGGCACTTCTGTGTTTTCCAGCACCACAGCCCCGGCTGCAATAATGCTATTACTCCCAATGTGGGCATTATCCATCACTATCGCTCCCATACCTACCAGCACATTATCGTCTATAACGCATCCATGTATGATTGCATTGTGTCCGATGCTCACATTATTTCCCACAATGGTTTTTGATTTTTCATAGGTACAATGAATGACTGCGCCATCTTGCACATTTACGCGATTACCCAGGCGAATGCTATTGACGTCACCCCGGATAACTGTATTAAACCACACACTGCATTCTGTTCCCATTTCCACATCACCAACAATTGTGGCATTAGGTGCAATAAAACAGTTTTCGCCAAAACTCGGGCTCACATCATTTACGGGAAGTATTACTGGCATAGATTTTTTTTATTGTTAATAGAGCAATAGAGCTTTTATTAAGATCGATTTTTTAGGGTTGTAGAATGAATTCTTCGTCAATTAAATACCTTGCATAAAATTACGTTTTCATTTTTCGTTTTATGACCAACCGCCAGCTTTTTTTGCAACATGTAGGACAAACCTCCACTGCCCCGCTTGCGCTTAACATAGTAAGGGCAAGTGGAAGCCGCATGTGGGATGCCGAAGGAAAAGAATATATCGATCTCATAGCGGGCATCAGTGTATGCAACATCGGCCACTGCCATCCGCAAGTAGTAAAAGCTGTACAAGCCCAGGCAGAAAAATATATGCACATTATGGTGTATGGAGAACTGGTAGAAAACCCCCAGGTGGAATATGCTAAAAAAATATGTGATCATTTACCGTCTTCGCTAAATTCTGTATTCTTCACGGCAAGTGGCAGCGAAGCTACTGAAGGCGCTATGAAACTTGCAAAACGCTATACTGGGAGAAGCAAAGTGGTGTCATTTCTTAACAGCTATCATGGCAGTACACAGGGTGCGCTTAGTATAATGGGGAGTGAATACTGGCAGCAGGCTTTCCGGCCCTTACTACCTGGTATTATCCAGTTACATTATAATTCCTTTGAGGGGCTGGAATTTATAACCACAGATGTAGCCTGCGTTTTTGCTGAAACCATCCAGGCAGAGGCGGGGGTGAACTTGCCAAGGAATGGCTGGCTAACGGCACTGGCTAATCGTTGTAAAGAAACCGGCACTTTACTCGTGCTGGATGAAATTCAATGTGGTTTTGGACGTAACGGCAGCTTATGGGCTTTTGAACAATATGATGTGGTACCCGATATTCTTTTGTTGGGGAAAGCCCTTGGAGGTGGTATGCCGCTGGGAGCATTTATTGCTGATAAAAAAATCATGGATTGCCTTTCTGTAAATCCCGTCCTGGGTCATATCAATACATTTGGTGGCCACCCGGTAAGTTGCGCTGCGGGGTTAGCCGCCATCAATGTTTTGCTGGATAACAATATAATTGCTGGCGTCACTGCAAAGTCAGCTATATTTTCTCAACTGTTACAGCATGAGAAAATTAAACACCTTCATGTTGCCGGCCTTATGATAGCCATGCATGTTGAAAATTTTGATTTGAATAAAACTATCATAGATGCCCTTATAGAGAATGGTGTGTTTACAGATTGGTTTTTATTTGCGCCAGAAGCCTTGAGGATAGTGCCGCCACTTAATATTCCTAATGACGATATCCTGCTGGCCTGCGAAAAAATCCTGGAAGTGCTGGACCGGATTTAAAAAAATAAAGAAAAATTTCTTGCTTTTGGTTTATAAGTTTTACATTTACTTTGAAATTCAAAGTAAATGTCAGATTTTGTCAATAGTGCCGGCCAGCTGCAGCACATAAAAAATATGATGGAGCGCAGCAGCAGGTTCATCAGCCTGAGTGGCCTGAGCGGTGTTAGTGCGGGCATCTGCGCTCTTGCTGGTGCTGCGCTTGCCTTTCCTTTCGTGTATGGTGCAAAGGATCACCGTATTAGTGAGCCGCATTCAATTGATTATAACTTTCTTTTTGACTGGGATTTTTTATTCAACAGCTGGCTTTTCTGGATTGCGATAGCAACACTCGTAGGGGCTGTACTGTTTGCCTTTTTATTTACCTGGCGTAAAAGTAAACTGCAGGGCCTGGCTATTTGGGGTGCCGCGGCTCGTAGAATGCTTATTAATCTTTTGATACCCCTGGTGGCCGGAGGGTTGTTAGTGCTAAAGCTGGCAGGCATGGGACAATTTATTCTCCTGGCGCCGGTTACTTTATTGTTTTATGGCCTGGCACTCATCAATGCTGCTAAATATACGTTGGGTGAAATTCGTTACCTGGGCTACTGCCAGGTGATACTCGGCATAGTCAGTTTATGGTGGCCATCCTACGGGCTTTATTTTTTAGCCTTCGGCTTTGGTATCCTGCATATTTTATATGGTGGGGTGATGTGGTATACATATGAAAAAAATCCACCTTCGGTCCACGATGAATAATCCTATTGAAAACCTGAGTAAACTGTTTGACAGCCGAATCAAACTGGGCATTATGAGTATTCTCATGGTAAATGACGAAACGGCCTTCAATGCCCTGAAAGAATTATTAGTTATTACGGATGGTAACCTGGCCAGCCATCTTAAGGCGTTGGAAGAAAATAAATTTATTAAAATGCAGAAAAAATTATTGGGCACAAAAACCAATACAGTTTATAAAATTACCCCTGCGGGTTCTAAAGCCTTTAAGGCGCACCTGCAAGCACTGGAAAAGATAATAGGTAAACTTAAATAAATTTTTTTATCTTTTTACTTTGAAATTCAAAGTAAATAATATATTTTTTATGTTGTACAGTTATATTGTAAAAATCCGCTCGGCCGTGCTTGTATTCCTAACGCACAGCATGGCGCTGCCTATATTAAAAATGGTGCGCAAGCCTGAAATTTTTCCGTATTCTAAAAAAGATTTGCAGGGTTTTAAGGAAGGGTCGCTGGGTAAAGACCTGGTGCAGTTTATTCATGATAAGAATATTGAACTTTTACCCTATTATGCACGCCACGACATAAAGCATATTTTGCTAGATTACGATACGACAGATGATGGAGAAGTTTGCCTGCAGTGCTTTATGTTGGGCAATAGCCACATATCTTTCCCTGTGCTGGCCACAGTATTTTATGGGTATGCAACGATGCCGGAGCATTGGTCAAAATTCAGGCAGGCTTATAAAAGAGGTAAAGATGCTGACTGCCTGGAAAAATGGGCCTGGTTTGAAATCCTGGACATGGATACGCAACTTCTAAAAAACATCATTAACTATAAAATTCTCAAACATGACAACAACCTGGTTTAAAAAAAACGCCTTGGATGTTCCCCTGTTCATACGATGGGATGGATAGTATCGCTGCTGGCCATTATATTTTTAATACCAGTGATAGTTGCTGCAGACCGTAATGCACATTCTGTTTCGGATGAATTATATAATATTTTCGTGTTTGTAACCTGTACAGCCTTTTGGTGGAAATGGGTTGCAGAAAAAACATGTTATAATGAGAAGACTAATTAAATCTTTCAGTTTTGCTATAGATGGAATTTTTTTCTGTTTCCAGAAAGAAAGAAATTTTCTCTGGCATAGCCTGGCAGCGCTAGTCGCAATAATAACAGGTTTTTTATTTAAAATTAGTAAGCTGGAATGGGCTGCCATCCTGCTGTGCATTGCATTAGTTGTTTCCCTGGAAATGATAAATACCGCAATAGAAATATTATGTAATAAAATAACCCGGGAAAAAGATAACGACATCCGCATGATAAAAGATATAAGTGCCGGGGCTGTGCTGGTGGGTGCAGTTTTAGCGTTGGTATGCGGGCTTGTGATTTTTTTACCTAAAATCCACGCTTTAATTTAATAGAAATGAAAACATTTTCTCCGCTTAAGAAACAGCTTTACCTGTTATTCTTACTTGTCATTATATTAATCTGTATCCGTGTTATGTATAGTGGTTCATTACATTATGGCTTTATTTTATGGAATCTTTTTCTCGCCTGGATTCCTTACCAGGTAAGCCGGTACTTATTAAGCTATCGTGAGGCAAAACCCTGGAAACAATATATTTTATTAGCAAGCTGGCTGGCCTTTTTTCCGAATGCACTATACCTGGTTACTGATCTTATTCATTTGGGTAAAGGGGGAAATGTTCCGCTATGGTATGACGCTTTTCTTTTATTTTCTGCATCAATCCTGGGTTTATTTTTAGCTTGTATTTCCTTGTATAAAACGGAATTTTTCCTTAGTAAATATTTATCTCCGCAAAAAATAAAAATTATACAGGGGGGTATCTTTTTACTTACCGGTTTCGGTGTTTACCTGGGGCGTATAGAACGCTGGAATAGCTGGGATGTAATTCGTAACCCTTTTCCTTTAGCGGAAAACATAATGGATTGCATATTACATCCGTTTGTACATGCTTCCGCCTGGATGATGAGCCTAATCTCCGCGGCTTTATTATCCTTATTTTATAACATCATGAAAACTTTGCCGCTGCGAAATATTCCGCAAATTCCTTCCATTAAAAATCAAGTCCAAGAGAAAGATACATAACGGGCTTGCCTCTAAAGAAGCCATTCATCTGCCAACCTGCATCAAACTTTAAAAAATAACCCAACAACATGCTGCGGGCTCCAAAGCCATAGCCGCCGGCAAACGGGCCAACGCCACCTGCTTTTACTTTTACGGTTACAGGTGGTGCACCATAAGTAACCTGCGGGCGTTTTATACCATTATAATTGCCATTCCAGGCCGTGCCCAGGTCAATAAATTGGGTAATTTCAAAATTGCGCAAAAAAGCATTGTTTACTACTTTATCAAAGAAAGTAGATATTACCGGCAGGCGTAGTTCACTGTTTATAACAACAGCATTGTTTCCATTGGCAACATTCTGAATAAAACCACGCATATTTACGGCGAGGCTTTGAAATGCGTACTGCTGATCATTTGCGGGCGGGTTGCCCGTATTGAAATATCTTTCTTTGATTAAATTATTATTTGCATCAAACTTTTGATTTTGTCCAAACATAAGCCAGCCATCTACACCACCGAGGTAATAAATAAATTTCTGGCTTCCAAAACTAAAGTCACCAGCGGCTCGGGTGGCCCATATGAAGTTCCGGTAAATGGGATAGTAATGCCGGGCATCAAAACCTAAATTGAACGTATTTGGCCCATCCGCAAAACGAATTTTATTTACTTGCCTGTTCCAGTCTGCATAAACTTTGTAGCGCAGCCCATTCCAGATATTCATAGCAGGGTTTAGCGTATTATCATACACAAACTCCAGTCGGCTTACAGAGTACAATGTTTTTAAATCTGCCAGGCCAATGGTATTTACATCAACAGAAGAAACTACAGTTCTGTCTGAACGGAGCCCGGTAGAAAAACGAATGCTTTTAGCCACATCAAAAGGATAAGCAATGTTCGCCTGGTAAAGATTGGTCAGCTGCCGCCCCGGGTATGGATAAATAAAATTACCATCTGTCAGGTTGATGGTTTGTGATTGCGTATTGCGATAGTAAGAAAGCCCCCAGTCAATACGCTTGCGAAGGTTTTGAAAACTAAGATACCACTCATTGTCTTTCAAGTTACTGCTGAGTTTGTAGGCCCCAATAATACGGTAATCTTCCATCAGGTCTGACGTGCCGATGCGAACCAAACCATTCAATACTGTACTGCTGTTGAGCATAATAGGGCCCTGGCCACCGGCATAAGGCTGGTAGCGGTTTATAAGAACGGAATTATTGAACCCGACAGAACCGAAATCTGCTGAAAATTTCAGGGGCTTATAACGGTATAGCTTAGCCGACTTTAAGACATCTAATTCAAACAGGTCAGTACCTGCCGTCACAGAGCCTTGCGATTTAGAAGTTGTTTTTGTTGTATCGGTTCCAAATTCTGATTGGAACTGCCCCGGCGTTGCGCCTGGTTTTGTTGTCGTAAGGGTATCACTCATAACGGGCACATTGGCTTTATCTACTTTCGTCAATTCACTCTCCCGCATTCTCTTGAGGCCGTAGGCTGTGGGTTGAGCCGTTATGTTGCGGCGTTTCAGGGTGTTTTCGTCAATTTTTAATTTATACAATACTTTATCATCGCTCTGCCTGGTTACTTCGCTTACCTGGTTATTATCACCAGCAATGCGTGTCTCTGCCAGGCTACTGGGGTAATTGCTTAAGGGAAAACTATACACTGAATCCTGGCTTACAGATACTACGGCGATAGAGTCTACATCTGTTTTATTGTACGCCCTCAGGGTGCTGTCTACTTCCCGTGGAGAGGGGTTGCGTAAAATATCATTGCCTACAATAACCAATGTATCCAGGCCGGCTTTGATGGTAGTGAAGAAGCCGGCATAGCGGTTGGCAATACCATTTTCATCACTTACAAAAGTGAAATGGTTTTCATTGTATTGTGTTGGATAACGGGCATTACCGTATTTCACATTTGTAAGCTGTGAAATTTGATTTAGCTCCGGCTTATCGCCAAAATTCGTAATCAGGAAAACATTATATCGGTTATTGCTGGGCAATACCGTATCACTGGTAGGGGCAAACGCAGATGGGCGGTTGCTGCTGAAGAGTATGCCAGTCTTTCCCGGGAAAGCCACAAAAGATGCATCTACATTATCATAAACATCATTTGTTATCTGCTGTAGTTTTTCATTTTCAATATTGAAAGTATAAATATCCGTATGGCCATTTTTTACTGCACTCATCAGTAGGGTACGGCTGTCCAGCATATATTTAATATCCTGTACCTGGTCCAGTTTTCCCGTGAGATCTATTTTATATTGTTTAATGCGGGTCACCACATCAAAAACAAATAATTTAAGCCTGCCTTCTTCTTCGTATACTACGCTTATCCTCGTTCCTTTCGGATCCCAGGCCATCATAGGATAATTCGGATTTACCTCATTGGCATAAGTTCTTACACCATACTTCAATAAGGTTTTTGTATCGCCGTCTTCATTGAGTATAACCCTCGTAATGCCTTTATTGAACTGGGTTACGACGTATGAATTATTTCTTTTGTTGGGGTTTACATTGAACCGGTAATAATTCAACCGGGGACTGATGGTAAAACCATCCACATAGTTTCCTTTAGGATAAGCCCGGCGGCGGCTGATATCTTTATAATATTTTTCATCCTGGTACTCCATGAATTCTGATAACAGGTCCTTAAACTTCAGGCGGGTTATCTGCAGGCTGGCTTTATTTAAATTTTTATAAATGCGGGCGAGGTAAAGAAAATAAGTAACATTTTCTTTCTTATACTTTTCTTCAATGTAATACCAAAATGCATGGCCGGCTAACAGTGGACGGGCAAATGCCAGGGAAGAAAATTTATTAAATTTACTGCTCAGGATTTCACTTTTTAAATCATCATCCAGGTCTGAGCTCCAGTTTTCACCGAGGTAAGCCACATACCCATCTGTAAGCCATTCCGGCAGATCTAATAATGTCTGGTTGCCTGCTACTTCCCCAATATCATCACCAAAAAGAACATTTTTTGTAATAACATCAGCAATGCCCTGGCGGATTTGTTTTTTAAGTTCTGCATGGTTACCATCAAAATATACCAGCATTTTATTATTCACCAACCGGGTTACGGATCCGCTGGAAAGGACATCGATGCCCAGGCCCACATTCGTTTGCTGCAAGTCAGCAAAACTGTTGTACACTAAAATGTTAGCCCGGCGTTGAAGGCTGTATTCTGCAGCGGTTTCTATCTGTGGCAATTCTTTTTCGGCTACCTGGGCAATGAATTTGGCGAGTTCCTGGCCATTATCATAAAAATATACATTGAAATTTTTAGTTTGATAATACTGCCATTTCAGCTTTTTAAATTGCAACCTGTTTTTTCCATACATCACACTATTGACTTGTGCCGTAGAAACCTGGGAAAAAGAAAAAATAAGAAGAGAGAAAAAAATTATTCTGCAGACCTTTGCCATACGCTATCGTTAATATTTAGATTTAAAATTAGTTTATAAACGTTTATCATTAAAATCAATTTAGCTGCAGAGGATGTTAAAAATCAAATCTTTCACCTTTAGTCCGATCCAGGAAAATACTTATGTTCTCTACAATGAAAACAAAGAAGCCATCATTATTGATCCGGGCTGCTATGATGATGCAGAAAAGCAGGAATTGGCTGCTTTCATCACGAGCGAAGGATTAAAACCTGTGAAATTGATTAACACCCATTGCCACCTTGATCATATTTTTGGAAATAAGTTTATAGCAGAAACGTATAAATTGATTCCGGAGTTTCACAAAGATGAACAACAAATTCACGATTTTGCTTCTGCCAGTGGCCTCATGTACAACCTCCCTTTTGATACTTATTCGGGTGAAGTGAAATATTTACCCGGGCAGGGAACCATAAATTTAGGTGAAGATGTCCTGGAAGTGCTGCATACGCCCGGGCACAGCCCTGGCCACCTTAGTTTTTATAAGGCCGACCAGCAATTTGTTATTTCCGGCGATGCACTTTTTAACCGCAGTATTGGCCGCACCGACCTTCCGCTGGGCAACCATGCTCAACTGATAAAAAGTATAAAAGAAAAATTGTTGGTTTTACCCGGGGAAACGGTTGTGTATAGTGGCCATGGGCCTAAAACGACGGTGGGAGAAGAAAAAAGTGAAAATCCCTTTCTCACCTGAAGATTTGTCAGGTCCGCTCCTGGCAAAGTTCGATGAGCACCCCGCCGGTATCTTTGGGATGAAGAAAACACACCCATTTATTATCGGCACCGGCTTTGGGTTCCGCATTTAAAATTCTGAAACCTTCTGCAGCCAACCGTTTCATTTCTGCATGTATATCTTCCACAGCAAACGCAATATGATGAATGCCTTCACCTTTTTTTTCCAGGAAGGAGGCTATTACACCATCTTCCGTAATACTTTCCAGTAATTCTATTTTCGTTTCTCCTTGCCTGAAAAATGCAGTATTTACTTTTTCGGACGCTATCTCTTCCGTTTTATAACATGCGGCATTTAATATTTTCTCATAGTGAGGAATAGCCTGGGAAAGCGACTTTACTGCAATGCCGATGTGTTCTACTTTTAGCATTATGTTAATTTAGCATATAGCCTTACGAAATAGGTAAATAGACCTCATTCAGCTTTTAATGATAGCTAAAATAGAACCTTTTATAGTAATTTTGCATTATAAGAAATAACAAAAATAATC
>JBDSWG010000286.1:0-3269 GCA_039926825.1 Ferruginibacter sp. | reverse complement strand
ATAATGCTTTGCTATGCAGAAGCCGGAAGCCGCGTAACCAAAACGGGAGGCAGTTATGCCTATGTAGAAGCAGCCTTTGGTCCGTTTGCAGGGTTCATCATCAACTGGGTATTTTTCTTTGCCTTCTCAGCCCTTGCGGATGCGGCGCTCATGAACATCACAGCAGATTCCCTGGCGGTCATATTCCCTGTGTTTACTTATCCCTGGGTGCGGGGCATACTATATTTTATATTGATTGCTTTTATGGTACTACTAAATATAAGAGGTGCCAAGCAATCCATAAACTTTATAAAGTTTATAACCATAGCCAAATTACTGCCCTTGCTCGCCATCATTGTTTTTGGTTTTTTCCATATTAACAGCGCCAACCTGCATTGGGAAAACTTACCTTCTATCAGAACCTTTGGCAGCACGGCCCTCGTTTTATTTTTTGCTTTTTTTGGCTTTGAGTCGGCATTAAGCATAAGTGGAGAAATAAAAAATCCCCAACGTACCATACCCCGGGGAATCGGTGTTGCGGGTATTGCCATCCTCATCATTTACCTGCTGCTGCAGGTAGTTACGCAGGGTGTACTGGGCACTAATATGGCTTTATATAAAGATGCGCCACTCGCAGCTATCGCAGAAACTATGGTGGGCCCTGTTGGAGGCACCATTCTTTTGCTGACGGCAGCTTTCTCCTGTTTTAGTTCTGTGAGTGGTGATGTATTGTCTTCACCCCGGCTGTTATTTTCAGGTGCCCAGGACGGAATTTTCCCGCCATTCCTCGCAAAACTCCATCCAAAATTTGCCACGCCTTACTGGGCGATCATTAGTTTTGCCGGGCTCATTTTTCTACTGTCTATTTCCGGAAGTTTCAAACAACTGGCTGTTCTGGCCAGTGCTTCTATTTCGTTCATTTACCTGGCAGTGGTGCTGGCCACCATAAAGTTGAGGCGGCAAAAACAGGAGCTCTCAGAAAAAACATTTCGCATGCCGGGCGGCTTAATGATTCCCTTCATCGCCATAGCCGCTATTGTATGGCTACTCGCAAGTTTAAGCCTTTGGGAAGTATTGTCTCTCGTCATTTTTGTTGCTGTTGTATGTGTTATTTATATGGTAATGAAAACTTTTAAAAAATCAGAAAATTAAATTGACTTATGATATAAAGGTATATCCGTAGGTCTGTGGTGGTAAGAACAAATGCAGCCTCTTCAAAAATCAATTAGCACAATTTTTTTTAAAATTAAACAAATCATTAAGCAGGTTACCAGGTTTACAAAACAATTCATTATGAAAATATTTTTTTTAAATTTTCTCCTGGCTATTTTTTCATTGCTTTCAGCCAGCGGGCAATCCCGGGAAACCCGTAAAATAGATCTTGCCAGGGCAGCGGTTATCATTGACAGCCTGGACCGGCAATTTGAAAATCATTTTCATAATGGGGACTCGTTAGCATTATTCAACATGTATGCGAAGGATGGCAGCTTCGGAACTGTAAAAGGGAATGATATTTTAGGTTCCTGGGGAAAGCAGATCAGGGCTGCCATTAAAAATGATACCCGGCAGATAAAGTATACAACCACTTTACTCACTACCGATAATGAATTTTTATTTGAAGCGGGCACCTATCAAATGATAGATAGCAAAGACAACATAAAATACAAAGGAAAATACCTGGTGGTGTGGAAACACGAGGAGGGAACCTGGAAGTTATTCAAGGATATAGGTCTGTGATAAAATTTTTAAATAAAATGTAAATGCTTTTTTAAACTTAAATAAACAAAAATGAAAAAAACAATTCCTTACTTATCACTGTATTTAATGCTTGCCCTGTTCACTTCTGTTTCATTGATGACAGCATGTAACAATCCCTCAGCAGAAAAAACAACGACAGCTTCAACAGACCCGGCAGAAGCCAACATAAAAATGTACACCTATGTTTGGGATGAGATTATCAACAAAGGAAATGTTGCCATGTTTAACGACAACAATTTTACAAAGGATGTGGTGATGCATGTGCAACCTTCAGACATTGTGGGTATAGATAGTGCGAAAGCCTATTATTCCAATTACCTCACGGGTTTTTCTGAAGTAGCATTTACTATAAAAGATGTTTTTGCGCAGGGAAATAAACTGGTAAAACAATGGAATTTTTCGGGTACGCATTCGGGTGTGTTTTTTGGCATACCCGCAACAGGCAAAAAAGTAAATATCGATGGCGTTACTATTGTAAGAATGCAGGATGGCAAAATTGCAGAGGAGAGGGATTACGTGGATAACCTGGAATTTATGCAGCAATTGGGTTTGATGCCGAGGTAAGAAAGTTTTTCATTTCTGCCGGCACAATGAATAAATACTTCATCACCATTCACTTGTTTCATTCTACATGTGACTGAGGAACGCCGAAGGCATGCAATTTTAAAAAAAGGAATCTCTATAATAAATAGTGAACACCTCACCAGTGATTAAAAAAGAAACAATGACAAATCAATCAACATTGAATAATACAAAGCACCCGCCCTTTTCTTTTCTGCCATTTATTTTCATCGCAATTATTTGTTGCCTGCAATTTCCTGTTAATGGCCAAAAACAAAGAGCCAGGGATATTGGAATTCCCTTTGAAGGCACGCCGGGGAAATTTAATGCCATTACAGATGTACATGGAGTGGAAGTCGGTTACAGCACCATCATTTCCGGCAAGGGAAAAAATATCAGGGGTAAAGGTCCTGTGCGCACAGGTGTTACCGCTATTTTACCGAGGGGCAAAAATAACAATCCTGTTTATGCCAATTGGTACTCCTTAAATGGCAATGGGGAAATGACGGGAACAACCTGGCTTACCGAGTCTGGATTTTTAGAAGGGCCTGTAATGATTACGAATACAAACAGTGTAGGTGTAGTAAGAGATGCAGTTTTAAAATGGTTTGTAAAAACAGGATGGTACAAAGAAGATTTTTGGTACACTTATCCTGTAGTGGCAGAAACATATGATGGTTTCTTAAATGACATTTATGGTTTTCATGTAAAAGAAAGTAATGCTTATGAAGCATTAGACAGTGCGAAGTCTGGTTTTATAAAAGAAGGTAACGTAGGCGGAGGTACAGGTATGATGTGCCTGGGTTTTAAAGGCGGCTCGGGGACTTCATCTAGGGTAATAAAAATAAAGGACAGCACTTATACTTTGGGAGTTTTCGTTCAATCTAATTTCGGCAGAAAAAGAAACCTTACCATTGCCGGTGTGCCGGTTGGCAAGGAACTGATTGATACATTAAACAATGAATTGAAAG
>JBDSWG010000285.1:0-7386 GCA_039926825.1 Ferruginibacter sp. | reverse complement strand
TGAGGGTGCTGTATGTTACGTATCAACGGCACTTCATTCAAAAAAAAATTTTCTTCTTCCGCAATATGCCATAATGCCAATTTACTGTGAACGTTAATATCTTGTTGATAAACCAAAGGCATACTGGTCGCGTATTGAAGGTTTTAAAAAACTAAAAATTTATTTTTACAAAATAACATGCTTTCAGTGAACAAAATATGCTGCATCTTGCGGCTGCCGGAAAAAAAGTATAGCAATATGATATTGAGTGATAAGCGAATAATGGAAGAAATGGAGAATGGCACCATCAAAATTGTGCCTTACCTGCGGGATAACTTAGGCAGTAACAGTTACGATGTGCACCTTGGCAAACACCTGGCTACTTACGAACATGCCGAACTCGATGCCAGAAAACACAATACGATTAAGCATTTTGAGATTCCGGAAGAAGGCATTTTACTTTTGCCACACATGTTTTACCTGGGCGTAACAGAGGAATATACAGAAACGCATGCGCACGTGCCATTCCTGGAAGGTAAGTCTTCCACCGGCCGCCTCGGCATTGATATTCATGCTACGGCAGGGAAAGGAGATGTCGGTTTTTGCGGTAACTGGACGTTGGAAATTTCAGTAAAACAACCCGTACGTGTGTACGCAGGTATGCCTATCGGGCAGCTAATTTACTTTCCTGTCGATGGAGAAATAGAAGTAAAATACAACCAGAAAAAGAATGCCAAATACAGTGGCCAGCCAGACCGCCCCGTGGAAAGTATGATGTGGAAAAACCAATTTTAAATTACCCAAACATGAGAAAAATATCTATTGTTTTTATAAGTTTTTGTTTTTGCCTGACGGCAAAAGCACAAATGCCCGCGGCAGATTCCCTCCTGGATTTTATTGCGACACATAAAAAAAATGCCGCCCTCTTCCTTGTAAAAAATGATACGGTACTGGCAAAGCTAAATGAGAATAAAGTTATGCCCCTGGCCAGCACGGTAAAAATGCTGGTAGCGGTAGAATTTGCCAAACAAGCAGCGGCACATGTTTTAAACCCGGCAGCATATGTGGCCCTGGCCGACCTGGATAAATATTATCTTCCCAATACCGATGGCAATGCACACCCGGCCTGGCTGAAATATGAAAAATCTCTGAAACACATCAGTAATGATAGTGTACGGTTATTGGATGTTGCCCGTGGTATGATGATGTTCAGCAGCAATGCCAATACTGAATACATAATGGAATTGGTTGGCCTGGACAATGTAAAAAATAATATCCAGTTATTGGGCTTGCAACCCCACACTGCGGTTTATCCGTTGGTGGCGTCTCTTTTCGTTTACCAGAATCCCAAAAATAAATCTGAAGAAAGTATACTTAAAGGCATAAAAAAATTAAATGATCAAACGTATGCCCGCCTCATTTATGACATTCATAAAGCGCTTACGTATAACCCGGAACTAAAAGCAAAATTCCGCCCGCAGGACTTAACGCCCAACATGCAGAAACTCTGGAGCGACCGCCTGCCAGCCTCAACTGTAAAAAGCTATGCCCGCCTGGCAAAAACAATAAATAACCGGAAGTTTTTTGATGAACAAACCTATGCTGTCCTCAGTGATATACTGGAAACTGTAATGGAAAACCCCGCCAACCAAAAACAGTTTTTACATATTGGTATGAAGGGTGGCAGCACAGCTTCGGTACTTACCAAATGCGTCTATGCGGCAACGAAAGGCAGTGAAAACATGCATGGCAATCACCTGGAACTGGTATATTTTTTCAATGATTTATCTCTTGAAGAAAATGGCCGCCTGCAAAAATGGATGAATGCCTTTGAATACATGAGCCTGACCAGTAACAGTTTCCGGCAGAAAATTTCTGCAACTATTAAGTAATATTTTTTTTTAGCTTTCTTAATTTCCAGCACGTTCATTCCCAGGCCCCAATCCTTTGGAGAGGGGTTGAGGTGAGTTCAACCTAAAGTAAATTTTAAATTTGCATTAATATTTACGCATTCAAGTGCCAGATACTAAAGTTAAGCAACGAAGCAAAACTCACCCAGGAAATATAAGGCACCATCAGCCAGGCGGCGGTTTTACTATGTTTACTAAAAGCAAAAATCGTCAGGAGAATCATCACCCACAACACAATAATTTCTGCAAATGCCCAGCCGGGTTGCTCCAGGTAAAAGAAAATAAAACTCCACGAAAAATTTAAAATAAGCTGAATGGCATACAAGGTGAGCGCAGGTTTTACATCCTTGTTTTTCCCCTGTTTCCATACGAGCCAGGAGGCAATGCCCATCAGGATATATAACAATGTCCATACCGGGCCGAAAATCCAGTTGGGTGGATTAAAAGATGGTTTCACGATCGTTCGGTACCAGCCTCCGATGGCCTCCGTAGTAAATAAACCGGAGACCGCACCGATAGCAACAGGAATAAGAATGGCAAGAGCCAGCGGAAGTATTTTTTTCACAACACAAGTTTAAGGTTAAACAAATCCTTTATAAAAAAGTTTACATCATTATAAAGTACCAAATTTTTTCCGGTAGGCAATTAAAAAAGCCGTCACTTCATCATAGCTCAGAATACCTTGTGGCTGCCCGTTACTTTTTAGAAATGTTCCATAAAGAAATCGTACAATCGGTTCTGCAAAAGATTTATGTTCCAGGTTAAACTTTTTCCAGGTCTTCAAATCATTTACCACGGCCGTATCCAACCCATTCCTTAAGGTTCTCGCAGCCAGGGAATCTGTAAAAGACAAATTTCGGTTGGCATACATAAATAAATCCAGGTAAAGGGAATATAGCATCAACCGGTTTTGAGAAGAGCGTCCTGCCAGGAAGCCGACAAAATTTGCTTCCATTTCTTTTGCATATCCCAGTTGATGGGCTACTTCGTGGCAGGCGACAAACGGATGCAGGAAGCCCGGCACGGTGGTGTTTACCTGCGCTTCACCCGTGAAAGGATTATAATAACCGGTAAAGCCGGTATAATTGCCCACCCAGCCCCAAATTGATTTTTTCAGGGACACGGGTTGATATTTTAAAAAAGGGTATTGTTTTGCCGCTTCGCCATAGGCAGATGTCGCCTGCCGGAATAGTTCTTTGTCAGAAGCATATGCCGGGTGAAGTTCCGGAAGCATGCGCCGGTTTTCATTTACTTTTTGTACCAATGCTGCATTGAGACTTTTTACATCTTCCACCTGGTATGGCACCAGGTCCAGCCCCAGTTGCCAGGCAATGCCTTTACGATCATAATTTATTCCCCAGAAAATATTAAAAATAATATACAATCCAGCCAGCCATATTAGAAATGAAGCTGCACTTGCTGGCCAGTCTTTTTTTACTTTCGTTCTTTTTTTCCGGAACACCCACCGGAAAAATCGAAATAATTTATATAACAGGAAGACTATGAAAAGCCCGTATACAATATCCCCTATGCTCGTAGAAAACCCGCCAAAAACTTTACGCAGTGTGGCTGCAAAACCAGGGAAGAAACCCATACTGTACTGCCATTCCACCCGGGCAGCATTGAGGCTGTAAATATGTATGCCAAGGGCTAAAAGGAGTAAAATACCGGCTGCGGCATAGCGAAATCTGGAACTCATCAGGCATAAAACTAATAATTTTGCAGAGATTACGCGGAACCTTCCTGAAATCGTTCTATTTCAAAGCTGTTTTTAAGTTTATTTCATATACCTTTGCCGTCCTTTAAAACCTCTTACAATGGCTCACAACCGTAATTTTGAGATTGCTTTTGTAGGTTTAAAGCCTGGTATTCATGTATTTAATTATGAGCTGGGAGATAAGTTCTTTAAAGAAAAAGGCGCACAGGATATAGAAAATGGCGAAGCCAGCGTAAAACTGACACTGGAAAAAAACAGTGGTTTCATGTTGATGAAATTTGATGTAGATGGCAAAGCAAATGTATCCTGCGACCGGTGCGGTAACCCGTTGAATATGTCCCTTTGGGATGAGTTTAAAATGCTGGTGAAGATGGTAGATAACCCGGAGGAGATGAACAACCAGGAAGAAGATCCCGATGTTCACTACATCACCCGCACGGAGAGCCACCTGGATGTCAGCGACTGGTTGTACGAATTTGTGTTGCTGAGCATACCGATGCAGCGCATGTGTCCCCTAGAAGAAATTGGCGGCCCAAGGTGCAACCTGGAGGTACTTGAAAAACTAAAGGCGATGGAAGCAAAAACAACGGACAGCAATGCCGGCAATTTGTGGAAAGGCCTCGAGAAATTTAAAGAGAATTAAGATTTTATATTTAAAAATAAAAATAACACGTCATGCCAAATCCCAAAAGGCGCCATAGTCAGCAACGCAGTGCAAAAAGAAGGACTCATTACAAAGCCACTGAGCCTACCCTGAGCGTGGATGCCACTACCGGCGAAACACACGTACGCCATCGTGCGCATGTAAGCGAAGGAAAATTATATTACAAAGGAAAAGTTGTTGCTGATAAAGCACCGCTAAAAGCCTAAGACATAATATTAGCCGGATTCCAAAACCAGGGTTTGATTAACTTCATGCCGGGTTTTGGAATTTTTAATTTTCAATAGGTAGCATGGTAAAAATCGGACTGGATATGATGGGCGGAGATTTTGCCCCGGGTGAAGCCATCAAAGGAGCGCTTTCTTATCTTGCTGATGCCGGTGATGTTCACCTCGTCATGATAGGCGATGAAGAAAGGATAAAAACCCTGTTGGGACAGGAAAATGCACCCGGCACCACATACAGCATTGTACCCTCCACAGCAGTCATCGGTATGCACGAGCACCCTACCAAAGCACTTAAAGAAAAAACAAACTCTTCCATAGCCATCGGTTTTCATTTACTCAGTACGGGCAAGATAGACGCTTTCATTAGTGCCGGTAATACTGGGGCAATGATGGTCGGTGCGCTGTATAGTATTAAAGCTATAGAAGGTGTGCTGCGGCCTACTATCGGCGCTTACATTCCACGGGAAGACGGTACGCTGGGCTTGCTGTTAGATGTTGGCCTGAACGCCGATTGTAAACCTGAAAACCTGAACCAGTTCGCTCTCCTCGGGGCTTTATTTGCAGAACATATTCTCAATATTGATTCTCCAAAGACGGCCCTCATTAACCTCGGCGAAGAAGAAGGCAAAGGCAACCTGCTTTGCCAGGCTGCGTATAAATTGCTCAAAGAAAATGAGCACATACAATTTATAGGAAATATTGAAGGCCGCGATATTTTGTTGCACAAAGCAGACGTCATGGTCTGCGAAGGTTTTACCGGGAATGTTTTGTTGAAGATGGCAGAAAGCATTTACGACATCACCCGCAACCGTAATATACAGGATGAATTTTTAGAACGATTCAATTTTGAAATGTATGGCGGAGTGCCCGTGTTGGGTGTAAATAAACCTGTCATCATTGGCCACGGCATTTCTCACTCCCGGGCTTTTAAAAATATGATAAGCATTGCTGCCCGCATGGTCAACACAGGCTTTACAGAAAAAATCAGGTCCAGTTTCCAGGATACTGTACAGGAATAACTTCATAGATATAATGAGGGCGTGCCCCTAACGGGTCGGGCTATCCGCTGCAAGTCCTCGTTTTTCTTTTTTTACAAAAAAGAAAACCTCCGGGCTTTCCGCTTCTATCCCTCACGCAATTAAACAAATCTTGTGTCGAAAATTAAGAGAATTTTCTAAGCCATGGTACGTGTCCTTTAGGTTTGTATTGATATGATTTTAAAAGCAAGCTATTGTTATTATCTTTTCTTTTTTTGCTTCTTTTTTTCTTTTAGAATTCACTATTTTCTGTGGATAAACATTAACCATCAGCAGCGGCATATTAAGTCTCGTGTCAAGGTTTATTACCTATGTGAGGATATAATCCGCTGCTGTTTTTTCCCTTAGTGTCCGTATAGCAATTAGGGTTAACTACCCACTATTAAGGACTAGGACGATGGGGCAAAATGGTTAATGCATTACTCACAATATAAATCTAAAGGGATGAAAAAACAAACATGCTTTTTCTTGGGAATTGACGTTTCAAAACTATGGTTCGACATTACTTCAATGGCTGTGGTTAATTATCAAAAACAACAGATGATTACTGAACGCTTCGACAATACTACTAAAGGGTTGACTCTACTACAAAAATGGCTTAAAGCACAGCAGGTAGGATTTGATAATGACACTTTATTAGTAATAGAAAATACCGGTATATACCATCGATTGATATGGAGGTTTTTTAGTGACAATAATATTGCGATTCACATTGGGAATGCAGCCCACATTAAAAAGAGTTTTGGTATAGCCAGGGGAAAGAATGATAAGATTGATAGCCAACGTCTTTGCAGCTATGCCTATAAGAATGACGAGGAGCTTAAAGCCACCGTAGCGCTGAATCCTGAGTTTTTCAAACTTAAAGATCTAATGACATCCAGGGTAAGATTACAAAGCCAGCTTAATGCCAATAAAGTATACCTGAAAGAGTTGAAAAATATCAATGATAATGGCACGCAAAAAATGATGGAGAAAACTCATAAAATGGCAATCGCAGGATTAGAAAAATCGATTTCTGCAATAGAGGAACAAATATTACTGGTCATTAAAAGCGACTCATCAATAAACACAAATTATAATTTGCTTTTATCAGTGCCTGGTGTGGGACATGTGACTGCAACCTATATTTTATGCTGTACCAATAATTTTGCTAATAAAGCAAATGGAAAACAACTGGCATGTTACGCAGGACTTGCACCTTTTAGTGATAAAAGTGGAACAAGCCTACGGGGTCGCAATAAAGTACATAAAATGTCAAATAAAGAATTGAAGGCTTTGCTCCACATGTGTGCCTTATCAGCTATAAAATATTATGCTGAATTTAGAATCTATTATGACAGAAAAGTGAAAGAAGGAAAGCATCCCAATAGCGTGCTAAATGCAATTTGCAATAAAATTGTTCTGAGGGTAGCCGCTGTTGTGAATAATCAACAACCCTATGTGGAAAATTATGGGGAAGCCGCATGAAAAAAAATTTTTTTTAACCATAGCAATCCTCACGTACCATCCTACCAGGTAATGTAGAAATGAAGCAGAAGATTGAACTCCCAATATCCAACGTCTTCAACTTGGTACGTGAAGACACTTACCATGGCGGAAATTTGCGACACAACAAATAAACATGTCGAAAGCTTCGACATATAATTAAAGCAAAAGAAAGTTTGCAAATGAAATTTAGTTTTCTTCAAGCCATGGTACGTGTCCTCACGTACCATCCTACCAGGTAATGTAGAAATGAAGCAGAAGATTGAATTCCCAATATCCAACGTCTTCAACTTGGTACGTGAAGACACGTACCATGGCGGAAATTTGCGACACAACAAATAAACATGTCGAATGCTTCGACATATCATTA
>JBDSWG010000284.1:0-4028 GCA_039926825.1 Ferruginibacter sp. | reverse complement strand
GCAGATAAGGTAATTCTACCTGGGGTGGGCGCTGCCGGTTTTGCCATGCAGGCTTTGAAGGAAAAAGGGCTGGATGAAATAATACCCGGCCTCATGCAACCCTTGCTAGGCGTGTGTCTTGGCCTGCAATTGTTATGCAGTTATTCTGAAGAAGATGATTGCTCATGCCTGGGCGTGTTTGATGTTGCTGTGAAGAAATTTCCACCGCAGGATATTGTGCCTCATACGGGATGGAATAATTTGTATGACCTGGAAGGAAATTTATTTAGCCAGGTGCCAACGAATCCGGATGTATATTTTGTGCACAGTTATTATGCAGCCTTGGGTAAAGAAACCATTGCGAAGTCCAGTTATATTTTACCATTCTCTGCTGGCCTGCAGAAAGATAATTTTTATGCCACCCAGTTTCACCCGGAAAAATCTGGCGATACCGGAGTGCAGATATTAAAAAATTTTTTAGCCTTATGAAGATCATTCCTGCAATTGATATTATAAACGGAAAAGCGGTGCGACTTACCCGGGGAGATTACGACACAAAAAAGGAGTACAGTGCAGAGCCCCTGGCCCTGGCAAAATCTTTTGAAGATGCCGGGTTTACCCGACTGCACGTGGTAGACCTCGATGGTGCAAAAGCTGGTGCCATATTAAACCTGGCTGTGCTGGAAAACATTTGCACGCATACCCAATTGGAAGTTGATTTTGGAGGTGGTATAAAATCAAATAATGAAATACAGTCTGCATACAATGCCGGTGCCTGCCTCGTTTGCGTAGGCAGTGTAGCTTTGCAACAGCCAGATTTATTTCGGGAGTGGATTAGTACTTATGGTGCAGAAAAATTAATTTTATCTGCAGATGTAAATGAAAGAAAAATTGCCAGCCAGGGCTGGCTGCATCAAAGTGAAACAGATGTAATTGATTTCATTAAGGCAAAACAAAAAGATGGCATTACACGAGTGATGTGTACAGACATAAGTAAAGATGGCATGTTGCAGGGCCCGGCACTGGCGTTATATAAACTCGTTATAGAAGAAACCGATGTTAAAATTATTGCCAGCGGAGGCATCGCTTCCATGGAAGATATTGAGGCATTAAAAAAAATAGGATGTGAAGGAGCCGTGGTGGGTAAAGCTATTTATGAAAATAAAATTTCTCTAAAAGAATTATCCGCATATGCTTAAAAAACGCATTATTCCCTGCCTTGATATAAAGGATGGACGCACTGTAAAGGGCATCAATTTTATGAATTTAAAAGATGCTGGTGACCCGGTGGCCCTCGCCACAAAATATGCACAGGATGGTGCTGATGAGCTTGTATTTTTAGACATTTGCGCCACAGAAGAGAACCGGTCCACTTTGGTAAAATTAGTATCCCAAATCGCGGCAGCTATTCATATTCCTTTTACAGTAGGTGGGGGAATTAATTCAGTAGAAGCGGCCGCAGCAGTGCTGGAAGCGGGCGCAGATAAAGTAAGCGTAAATTCCGCAGCAGTTAAAAACCCGGCACTGTTAAGTAAAATTGCCCGGAGGTATGGCAGCCAGGCTGTTGTATTGGCTATTGATGCCAGGAAAGAAAAAGATATTTGGGAAGTTTATATTTCGGGTGGGAAAAAAGCAACCGGTAAGCACTTAACGGATTGGGTAATGCAGGGAATTGAAGAAGGGGCAGGGGAAATATTACTCACGTCTATGGATTGCGACGGAGCGAAAAATGGCTTTGACTTAGCCATGTTGCAGGAGGTTGGACGAATTGCAGCCGTGCCGGTCATAGCTTCCGGCGGGGCCGGGAATATGCAGGATTTTAAAAATCTCTTTGAACAAACCACAGCAACCGGTGCTTTGGCTGCGAGTGTGTTTCACTATAACGAAATACAAATACCCGGGTTGAAAAACTATTTAAACCAACATCAAATACCTGTAAGATTATGAAACCGGATTTTGAAAAAGGTAATGGGCTGTTGCCCGCAATAATTCAGGATTGTATTACCGGTACGGTGCTTATGCTGGGATATATGAATGCCGCTGCGTATGAAAAAACATTGCAGGAAAACAAAGTATGTTTTTTCAGCAGGACAAAAAACAGGTTGTGGACAAAAGGAGAAGCATCTGGAAATTTTTTGCTGGTAAAATCTGTTACACTGGATTGTGATAACGATACGTTGCTGGTAAAAGCTGAACCGACAGGGCCGGTCTGCCATACCGGCGCCGCCACGTGTTTCGGGGAAGAAAATAAAAGCGATACCGCTTTGGAGAAACTTGAAGCCACCATCTCTCAGCGGATAGATGAAAATGTAGAAGGATCCTATAGCAATGAGTTATATAAAAAAGGTATTAATAAAATGGCGCAGAAAGTAGGGGAAGAAGCAGTTGAACTCGTGATAGAAGCGATGGATAATAACGAGGAACTTTTTATAAATGAGGCGGCAGATTTAATGTACCATCTCCTGGTTTTGTGTAAAGGAAAAAACATTCCTTTTTCCAGGGTAGAAGCCATTTTGAAAGAACGAAGCACATAGTATTAAGAAACTGTATTATCAATAAATACTTATTACGGGGAACTCCATCCAGAATTCATAACTTTATTTTTCCATACAAACAGGTCAGAACCTGTGACTGGGAACTCGAGTTTTATTTTAATATTATGGCAAAAAGCTTTTTCCGGAAGTTTGCAAAACGGATTTTTATTGTTTCAAATATTTTCGTTGCCTTGCTATTCCTGTTAGGATGCTACAGTGGTTATTTCAACCCGAAATATTTCTGGTTCATCGGATTTTTTACGTTGGCCTCTTTCTACCTCTTGATTTTATTAATTGGGTTTATTTTTTTGTGGCTATTCGCAGATAAAAAACTTGCACTCATCAGCGTGCTGGCCATCGGCCTGGCCTGGAAACCTTTGGGCCAACTGCTTCCCTTGCGCACAACGCCACCCTTTACGCTGGTAAAACACCCTTCCCATTTACGGGTGATGACGTGGAACGTGGAGCATTTTGAAATACTGGAATATAAAAAGCACCCGGAAAAGAAGCAGGAAATGCTGAACCTGATTAATGAATATCAACCAGATATTGTTTGTTTCCAGGAAATGGTAGCGGGGGATAGTCCAAAAGCCATCAACCCATTATCGGAGTTTACCTCCCGGTTAGGCATGCCTTATTATCATTATGCTTACAATCGGAAACTGGATTTTGATGATAACCATCATTTTGGAATTATTATTATGAGCAGGATTCCCTTATTGAGCAAGCATACTTTCAGTTATGAGCCTAATAATTATAATTCTATTTTCGAATTTGTAGATATTGTAAAAAACGGGGACACCTTTCGTATCGTAAACCTGCACTTACAATCCATGAAATTCAGTTCAGGTAACCTTTCTTATATTGAGAAAACAACTGAAAAAGATATTACTATAAAAGAGACCAGGAGTGTTTTAAGTAAACTCAGAACCGGTTTTTACCGCAGGAAAACGCAAAGTGAACACCTGAAAAAAGAGTTAAATAAGAGCCCTTTTCCGCTTATCGTCTGCGGAGATTTTAATGACGTACCTAACAGTTATGCATATACGACTATTGGCAAAGGTCTTAAAAATGCATTTGCTGATAAGGGAACGGGTATTGGCAGAACGTTTTATAGTATTTCCCCTACACTGCGTATTGATAATATTTTTGTAGATGAAAAATTTACAGTGGAACAATACCTGCGTGTGAAGAAAAAAATAAGCGATCATTTTCCTATCATTGCAGACCTCTACTATAACAAACCTCAATAAGAGGAATGGCCTAAAATGTTTCAACCTGTTATCACAATCAAAAAACTATGGCATTAAAAATATATAATTCCCTAAGCCGCCAGAAAGAAATATTTATGCCCATTACACAGGGCCATGTGGGCATGTACGTGTGCGGGCCCACGGTAAGTGGTGAAAGCCACCTGGGCCATGCCCGCCCCTATATCACTTTTGATGTTGTATACCGCTACCTGTCCTACCTGGGCAACAAAGTAAGATATGTCAGGAACATTACGGATGCAGG
>JBDSWG010000283.1:0-7058 GCA_039926825.1 Ferruginibacter sp. | reverse complement strand
GCCATAATATCTTTTTCTTTGGCTACAAGGTGTTTCTCTATAAGGATAATGTGTTTGTCAGTGAGCGCCTGTATTTCATTTTCAGCATCTTTTGCCTGGTCCTCACTCAGGCCATCTTTTTGTAGTTTCTTAATGCTCTCAATAGCATCCCGGCGAATGTTACGCACTGAAATCTTTGCCGTTTCTCCTTCATTGTTACTTTTCTTCACCAGGTCTTTCCTGCGCTCTTCAGTAAGTGGAGGTAGAAAAAGGCGAATGCTGTTGCCATCATTTTGTGGATTAATGCCAATGTTGGCAGCAATGATGGCCCGCTCTATAATTTGCATCATAGACTTTTCCCAGGGCTGCACGGAAATAGTGCGTGCATCCATCACCGTTACATTGGCAACCTGGTTTATAGGTGTAGGATTGCCATAGTAATCTGCCATTATACCATCCAGCATAGTGGGGTTGGCCTTGCCTGCACGGATCCTTGTAAGTTCATTTTCCAGGTGCTCAATGGCTTTTGTCATCAGGTCCTGTGTATCGGTCAGTATCAAATCTAAATCTTCTGTCATCACATAAAGTTATAACTGCAAATTTAAGAAATATGCATTAAGAGAAGTCAGCAGCTTAAAAACAAAGTAAAATCAGGTTAATCCATCTCTACCGGCTCCGGGGCAAAACCAATGATTTTGTGAGCAGTACGAATTTCTGAATCTGCGGAGACAGATGCAGATTTCACATAAACATTTTTAGCCCGTGTGCGCATGTAAAAGATTAAACTTGTGATGGCAGTACCAACAGCCAGTAAGATAAATATAACTGTTGTGGTGCCCAGGTGACGCAGTAAGAAAGCCAATAAAATAAACATCACATTAACGCCTACACAACTCAAGGTAATCTGTCGGTGTGATAAGCCAAGGTCTAATAAAAAGTGATGAATGTGGTTGCGATCCGGGCTAAACGGCGAACGCCTGTCCAGGATACGAAGACCAAATACACGCAAAGTATCGAAAAGGGGCAGCATCAATATAGCAAATCCTATTGCCGGGGACGCTTCCAGGGGAAAAGAATGTGTGGGTGTTCCTGCAGTATTGATAAAACTGATAACGAGCACAGAATTTATCAGCCCTACTAAAAGCGATCCCGTGTCTCCCATAAATATTTTTGCAGGGGAAAAATTATATATAAGAAAACTGATTAAGCTTCCTGAAAGCGCAAAAGCCATTACAGCATAACCAAGTTCATCAATATAATAAAAATAAACGCCGAATACGATTGAAGTTAAAAAGCCCAGGCTACCTGCCAGGCCATCAATTCCATCTATAAGATTAAACGAATTGGTTATAACAATTATGGTGAAGACGGACAATATAACTCCGGCGACGTGTGGAATTTCATAAAAACCCAGGAAGCCATGCATGTTAGTGATGTGGATATTTCCAAATTTTATGAGGATACCGGCAGCAATTAACTGGCCTATGAATTTTTTACTGGCGGAAATTATCATGATATCATCTTTCATCCCAAGGAAAAAGATAACCACACAGGCGGCTACTACGTACTGAAGCGGTGTGGCAGGCCCCGGAGGGGTACCCATCAATAATGCAATTATAAATCCTGCAAAAATACCGAGACCTCCCAATGTAGGAATGACGGCTTTGTGTACTTTTCTTTCATCCGGCTCATCAAATAGATTCTTATTTTTTGCAACCTGGATAATAACCGGGATAGCAAAAAAAGTAATCATAAATGCCAAAGCGGCGCTGAGTAAAATATTATCCATGAAAGAATCTTAAGTAAAGCATTACAAAGGTATAAAATATAGTTTGCTGAACGAAGTATTCCGGTGCTTATATCGCTTTGAAAACAAACTTTACACCAAAATGAGGAGTTCCGACCTGTAAACGAAAAAGCAGGTCCTTATATTATATGTGTTTGCTCTAAATTATCATTACTGCTTTTTGGAATGCTGCTTTTATTTAAAGTAGGTTTGCAGCAAAAGAATTCCTCATGCAAAATTTAAAAGATATAGCTACCCAGGTACGCAGGGATATTGTGAGAATGGTACATGGGGCGCAGAGTGGACACCCCGGTGGTTCCCTGGGTTGTACAGAATTTTTTACAGCATTATATTTTAAGATAATGAAGCATAACCCTGATTTTAAAATGTCAGGAGAGGGAGAGGATGTTTTTTTCCTGAGTAATGGCCACATCAGCCCGGTTTTTTACAGTACGCTTGCCAGGAGTGGATATTTCCCTCTTGAAGAACTGGCCACTTTCCGGAAAATAAACAGCCGGTTGCAAGGCCACCCTACAACGCATGAACATTTGCCTGGAATTAGAATAGCCAGTGGCTCCCTGGGCCAGGGAATGAGTGTGGCTATTGGCGCAGCCCTGGCAAAAAAAATGAACCACGACGATCGTACTGTTTTCTCTCTTCATGGAGATGGAGAACTGGACGAAGGGCAGAACTGGGAAGCCATCATGTTTGCCGCGGCAAAAAATGTAGATAACCTTATTTCCACCATAGATCGTAACGGGCAGCAGATTGATGGACCAACTAAAAAAGTAATGGACCTGGGAAGCCTTAAAGCGAAATTCGAAGCTTTTGGATGGACGACATTGGAAATGGAAGGTAATGATATAGATGCCGTAGTGGCCGGACTGGAGAATGCAAAAGCGCATACGGGTCAGGGTAAGCCTGTTGTAAATATTATGACCACGGTTATGGGTAAAGGGGTAAGCTTTATGGAAGGTACGCATGAGTGGCATGGCATTGCACCCAATGATGAGCAATTAAGAGACGCCTTGAAAGAACTTCCTGAAACCCTGGGCGATTATTAAAAACTTTTATTATTTTAAATCCAGCGGCTGATAGGCAGCTTTGTGTGCCGGAAACCAGGAGGCGATGAAAGAAATGCCAATGGCTGTGGCAGCCACCAGGAGAAAATCTGTAATTATCAGTTTCACTGGAAAATAATCTATAAGAAAAGAGCCGCCGACCAGTTTTACAAAGTGGAAACGCAATTGCAAGAGGCATATAATAACCGCAAGCAATATGCCCGCACCTGCGCCAATCACGCCAAGCAGTAATCCCTCGCTCAGGAAGATTTTTTGAATCATATTTTTATCAGCGCCCATACTCTGAAGCACCCTTATATCCATTTGCTTTTCCAGCACCAGCATAGTAAGCGCACTCACCATATTAAAAGCTGCTATGAGTAAAATAAGTGTTAGCACCGCATAAATGGCCCATTTTTCAAGTTGCATGGTCTGGTAAAGACTGGTATTTTGCTGGAAGCGTGTCAACACTTTAAAATTTGCTCCCAGCGTTTTTTGTAAATCTTCCTGCGCATCATCAAGGTCTTTTCCTTTGGAGAGATTTACTTCCATAGCCGTAAAATCATCCGGGCCAAGTGCCATTTGCTGCCGCACAAAATCTATATTAGTGAGGGCATACTGGTTGTCGAAATCCTGTTGAATAGCAAAAACACCAGTGGCACTTGCATTTCCTTCACTTAGCGCTTCCAGGGCATCCGGGCTGTCAGTTTTTTTTGGAAGAATAAGCGTTAGAGAGGGACTGCCAAAGGATGGATCAATATTTACAGCTACGGCATTTTGAATGCCAACACCTAAAACCAGGCCGGGGCTTTCCGCCGTACCGAGGTCAAATTTTCCATCTACTACTTTTGATGGTACGCCGCTCATTTTACTAAAATTGGAATCTACGCCTTTCAGGTAGAGAGCAGATTGATTTTCATTGTGCTGAAGCAGGGCTTTTTCTTCCACGATCATTGCATAGCTGGCAATGCCCGGTTGTTTCTGGAGGCGGGCAATTTCTGCCGGCGTCATCACAAAAGTTTTACCTCGGGCAGGTAATATTTTAATATCGGAATAAAAAGATGCGTATAAAGATTTTACGAGTCCTTCAAAACCATTAAAAACACTTAACACTAATACCTGGCAGCAGGTGGCAAAAGCTATGACAGAGGCGGTAACCCAGGAAATGATGTTGATGGCATTCGCAGATTTTTTTGCTCTAAAATAACGCCAGGCAAAACTCAGGTACATAAAAATGGTTTAAGTTTAGGCGGAGGGGCCAGCATCTTTATCTTCCTTATTTTTATCTTCCTCTTTTAGTTCTTTAAAAATTTTTTCCATTTTATCTACATACTCCAGCGTATCGTCTATATAAAAACTAAGTTGCGGAATGCTGCGCAGCTGGTGCCTGACCCGTGCGGCCAGTTCTCTTTTTATTTCCCAGGCACGCTCTTCTATTTTCTTTAGGGTATCTACCGGATCTTTCACTTGGAAGAGGCTCAGGTATATTCTTGCATCAAATAAATCAGGCGTAATTTTTACCGAAGAAATTGAGACCATTCCGCCTTCCAGCATATTGAGGCCTAGTCTTTGAAAAATATCATTTAGCTCCTGTTCCAGCACGGCAGCCACTTGTTTCTGTCGTTTTCCTTCTATCATGGTTGGTCATTTAATCCTTGTAAAAGTACTTACTTTGTGGGTTCAACGGTCTATTTTTAGCAGCGCATGAAGAGTTTAAGAACAATTTACCGGTATGTGAGCAGGTACCCGGGCCTCGTATTCAGCTATTTTTCTTTCAATATTTTATCTTCTGTTTTCGGCCTCGTTTCATTGGGTTTACTGAGCCCTTTTTTAATGTTGATTTTTAAACAGGGTGATGCATTCAAATCGGTATCCAAAGCTGGCCTTACCAATCACCTGAATCCCATCAGTTATTTTAAAGAGTGGTTATATACGCTTATGCAGGTACCCGGTGGTAATGTAAAAGCGCTACTGGTTATATGTATCGTGGTTTTAGCAGCCATTCTGCTGAAGAATTTCTTTGCTTACATGAGCCTGTATTTCCTGAACCCCATTCGCAACCGCATTCTGAATGACATGCGCAGCGGCATGTTTTACAAGATATTGAAATTGCCTATCGGGTATTTTAGTGAGCAGCGTAAGGGGGACATAATGAGCCGCCTGAGCAATGACCTCGGAGATGTGGAAGCCAGTACAGTGAGTGTATTAGAAAGTGTCTTCCGGGAGCCGATTAATATCCTGTTGTTTTTTACTTACATGATTATACTCAGCCCGCAGCTAACATTTTTCCTGCTGATATTTTTACCCGTATCCGGTTTTATACTAGGTAGAATAGGACGTAATTTAAAAAAGCAAAACAAGCAGGTACTGGAACAATTCGGTTCTATTTTTTCCCTCATTGAAGAAACTTTAGGTGGCATCCGGGTAATAAAAGCATTTAATGCAGAGAAAAAACTTTCCGGCAAATTTGATAAAGAAAATGATGCCTTGTTGCACCTGAAAAATAGTGCAAACCGCCGTCGGGATTTAGCGTCACCCGTTTCTGAAGCATTGGGTATTACATCTGTGCTGTGTATTTTATTTTATGGGGGCCGCCTCGTCCTAAGCGGAGATCCTGCTTTTACATTAAACGCTGGTGATTTCCTGGCATATATAGCCATCTTTACCCAACTTATTCCACCCCTTAAAAACCTCTCGAATGCGTCGTATAATATTCAGAAGGGCGCAGCCAGTATAGAACGTATAGAATCGCTTATAAATGAAACTGTAAGTATACCCGAGGTTGCCAACCCCGTAGAATTACAAGGCTTCAAGCATTCCATTGAATTTAAAAATGTGTCTTTTTCTTATCATGATATTCCAGTATTAAAAAACATCAACCTGGTGGTGGAGAAGGGAAAGACAATTGCCCTGGTGGGTAGCAGCGGAGCAGGCAAAAGTACCTTGGCAGACATGGTTCCACGATTTATTGATGCCACAGGAGGCGAGGTTTTGCTGGATGGGGTGAATATTAAAAATTACAGCCTGCACAGCATCCGAAATGTGATGGGTATTGTAACCCAGGAAGCCATTTTATTTAATGATACCATTGCGAGCAATATATCATTGGGTGTAGATAATCCCGAACCGGGTGCCGTAAAAAAAGCTGCTGTAATTGCAAATGCTGCAGATTTTATAGAAAAAAAAGACCAGGGTTATGAAACATTTATTGGTGACAGGGGCGTGAAACTAAGTGGTGGCGAAAGGCAGCGCCTAACTATTGCCCGGGCAGTAATGAAGAATCCGCCCATATTAATTTTAGATGAAGCTACCTCTTCGCTAGATACTGAAAGCGAACGCCTGGTGCAGGATGCTATTAATAACCTTATGCAAAATCGGACATCCATTGTAATAGCACACAGGCTAAGTACCATCCGCCATGCAGATGAGATTATTGTACTACAAAAAGGAGAAATAGTAGAGAGGGGAACCCACGACGGACTTATGAGCCAGCAAGGCTTCTATAAAAAACTGGTGGATATGCAGGAGGTTAAATGAGATAATAGTACTAAGTACTTAGTATATAGACAAGACAGGTAGCATACAATTATTTAAGGCATACTATACAACCTTAACCCTTGAAATATATTTCAAATGCGAACTATGAACTATGAAGCCACCCTCAGCCCTCAATCCTCAGTCCTGACCTTATCTCACATTGTTCATCTTGGCTTCAATGCTCAAAGTAGCATGCGGCACTGCTCTTAAACGGGCTTTATCTATTAACTTTCCAGTTACCCTGCAGATGCCATAAGTTTTATTTTCAATGCGCATAAGGGCTTTTTCCAGGTGATCAATGAAAGTGATCTGGCGGCTTGCCATCTGGCTCAATTGCTCCCTTTCCATGCTTAAGCTTCCGTCTTCCATGGTCATGTAGCGGTTATCGCTCTCATCTCCACCCATTTCATCTTTGCGGGTGATCAATCCCTGCAGGTAATTCAATTCCTTTTTAGCAGCATCCAGTTTACGGTTGATCAGGTCCCTGAATTCTTTTAAGTCTGTGTCATTGTACCTTACAATTGGTGCACCCGGGTCATTTTTAATCTGATCCAGCACCGATTTGGTGAAGTCGGGTTGATATTTCCGGGATGTCTTTGTATTTATTTTAGGGAGCACTACCGGTTTGGCAGGCAACACTTTGATATCTTTTGTATTGGTAGCCATGGTTGGCTTCGGCGCAACTTTAGCTACAA
>JBDSWG010000282.1:0-2713 GCA_039926825.1 Ferruginibacter sp. | reverse complement strand
AATGACAGCGACGGAAAAGTTTACCCGCCACGCAGCCCGATATACTGAAGCTTCGCTGGTAAAAAAATTAGAAGAACTCGGCATTGGGCGGCCTAGTACATATGCCCCTACAATTTCTACCAGTGTTAAAAGGAATTATGTAGAGAAAAAAGATAAGGAGGCTGTGCAACGGACCTTTCGTCTCTTTGTGTTGAAAAACGATAATGTAACTGCAAAAACAGAAACTGAAAATACCGGTGCAGAGAAATCTAAATTATTCCCCACTGATTTGGGGCTGGTTGTTACAGATTTTTTGAGCCAGCATTTTGAAAGCGTGATGGACTACTCCTTCACAGCGGAGATAGAAAAAGAGTTTGATGAAATTGCCGAAGGGAAAATGAAGTGGAACAAAATGGTGAGTGATTTTTACACCCCTTTTCATAACGGTGTAGAACATACGCTGGAAACTGCCGAGCGGGCAGTGGGTGAAAGAATACTGGGAGAAAATATAGAAGGCCGTATTATCATGGCACGCATGGGAAGGTATGGCCCCATGGTGCAACTGAGTGCCCGAAATGAAGAAGAGAAACCCGTTTATGCCCGACTTAAAAATAACCAGAGCATAGAAACCATAACGATTGAGGAAGCGTTGGATTTATTTAAACTGCCACTTATGCTGGGCGAACATGAAGGGCAGGAAGTTTCGGTTAATATTGGCCGTTTTGGCCCTTATGTAAAATGGGGTGAACAATTTATTTCGCTGCCGCGTGGAGAAGAACCTTTGGACACAGACCTGGAAAGGGCAATAGAAGTGATTCAGGCTAAGCAGGTGGAAGATGCGCCTGTAGCATTTTACAAAGAATTACCCGTTACAAAAGGGAAAGGCCGTTTTGGCCCCTTCATCAAGTGGAACGAAATGTTTATCAATGTGCCACGGGCTTATAATTTTGAAAATCTGAGCCAGGCAGATTGCGATGTATTGATAGAAAAGAAAGTTGAAAAGGAAGCCAACCGTTTCATCAGGCAGTGGCCGGAAGAAAAGATTTCAATTGAAAATGGCCGGTGGGGCCCTTTCATACGCATGGGAAAAAAGATGCTGAAATTACATGGTAAAGAAAATAAAGAAAAGTATTTGCTGGAAGAACTGGCTACAATAGAACTGGGTACCATTAAAAAAATGATACTGGCCCAGGATCCCAAAGCGTTCGACAAAAAGAAGGCACCGGCAAAAAAATCTGCTGCAAAAAAGTCAGCTCCAAAAAAATCATCAAAGAAAAAATAACCTTCTCCTTAATACATCTTTGCCCGGTTGTTAATACATACTTATTATAACAATCTGCACGAAGCTCCTAT
Source organism: Ferruginibacter sp. (assembly GCA_039926825.1). Classification (GTDB taxonomy): domain Bacteria; phylum Bacteroidota; class Bacteroidia; order Chitinophagales; family Chitinophagaceae; genus Ferruginibacter. Next base: position 1,381 of record JBDSWG010000282.1, on the reverse strand, counting down.
TTAGTATTTGTGAAGTTATAAACCCGTGTGCATAAATTTAAGATTTCATTTTATTAATTGTTACCGATATTGAAACCCAAATCAACGGCGTGGAAGAAAACAAAGAAATAAAAGCTTTATTACACCTGATAGATGATCCGGATGAGGAGGTATACTGTTCCGTTAGTAACAAAATTGTATCGCTGGGAAAAGAAATAATTCCGAACCTTGAAAATCTTTGGGAAAATATTGAAAGCCCGGATGCCCAGGAAAGAATAGAATTGCTAATTCACGAGTTGCATTTCCAGGACCTGCTGGTGTCTTTCCATGATTGGATTGAAAGAGAGGGTGATTTACTTGAAGGCGCCCTCCTGGTTGCTAAATATCATTACCCCGATAGCAATGATTCCACCACGTTACAGGAGATAGAAAAATTGCGACGTAATACCTGGCTGGAACTTAACAACTACCTTACTCCATTAGAAAAAATAAATATTGTAAACAGCATATTCTACAATTATTACAAGCAAACAGGAGTTGAAATCAGCTATGAGGCACCGGATAATTTCCTCATCAACAAATCACTGGAATCACGAAAAGGAAATGCCATCAGCAATGGCATAATTTATATCATTCTTTGTGAGCAATTAGATCTTCCTGTAAATGCAATTAATATTCCGCGGCAATTTATCCTGGGATATTTTGATGATGGTTTCGATGAACCTGCTGCTGCAGGGCATGCTTCGGAAAAAATCAAGTTTTATATAGATGCGCTCACCGGGCAGATGTATTCTCATAAGGATATTGAAAATTATTTTAAAAGACTTTCTGTGCCACCTGTAAGTTCATATTTTCGGGGAATGACGGCAAAAAAAATTATCCAGTTTTTATTGGAGGAAATAAGCAAGTGTTATGAAGACAGTGCAAATACTTATAAAGCCAAGGAACTCCGTCTGATGGCCGCTATGTTAGAGTAAAACGCTATTTATTTTAGTATGTTTACATCATGATTACCTGGGAAGATTTTGAAAAACTTGATATCAGGTTGGGTACAATTGTTTCGGCAGAAATTTTTCCTGCAGCACGCAAACCGGCTTACAAACTCACAATAGATTTTGGAGCCCTGGGTATAAAACAATCTTCAGCCCAAATCACCCATTATTACAAGCCGGAGGACCTTTTACAAAAACAGGTTGTGGCAGTTATAAATTTTCCGCCTAAAAATATTGCCGGCTTTATGAGCCAGTGCCTTGTATTGGGCGTATATGATGTTCAGGGCCACGTCGTGTTGCTATCCCCAGAGCGCCATGCTCAGAATGGTGCAAAAGCCGGTTAATAATTTTCAATGAGATTTTGAGTGTTGAATTTTCAAGTGAATTCAGAGGTTTTACAGAGCTTTTCA
>JBDSWG010000281.1:0-5108 GCA_039926825.1 Ferruginibacter sp. | reverse complement strand
AGTGACCATGCCCTGGCCGATGGGGAAGTAGGAAAAGTAGGTGTTGCCATCAACAGCCTGGAAGATATGGAAAGGTTGTTTAAAGATATTTCCCTGGAAAAAGTTTCCACCTCTATGACGATAAATGCTACTGGTTTTATTTTATTGGCATTTTATGTAGCCCTTGCAAAAAAACAAGGCGCCGACCTCAAACAACTTTCCGGCACTATCCAGAATGATATCCTGAAAGAATATGCTGCCCGCGGTACTTACATCTATCCGCCCAAACCTTCCATGCGCATCATTACTGATACTTTTGAATGGTGCAGCCGGGAAATACCTAAATGGAATACCATTTCAATATCTGGCTACCACATACGGGAAGCCGGCAGCACAGCCGTACAGGAAGTGGCTTTTACCCTTAGTAACGGTAAAGCCTACGTGAAGGCTGCAATGGATAAAGGCCTTGATATAAATGTCTTTGGCAAAAGGCTGTCTTTCTTTTTTAATGCCCATAATGATCTGTTTGAAGAAGTGGCGAAGTTCCGGGCAGCCCGGCAGATGTGGGCAGAAATTATGAAGAGCCTGGGCGCCACGGATCCTAAAGCACTGATGTTGCGTTTCCATACCCAGACGGGAGGAAGTACCCTTACGGCCCAGCAACCCCTTAATAATATTAGCCGCGTAACCATACAGACACTGGCTGCAGTAATGGGTGGTACGCAAAGCCTGCACACTAACGGATATGATGAAGCGCTTAGCCTGCCTACGGAGGAAGCGGCCAAAACAGCTTTACGGACCCAGCAGGTTGTGGCTTTTGAAAGTGGTGTGGCAGACACTGCCGACCCGCTTGCAGGTAGTTATTACGTGGAATGGCTCACCGCAGAACTGGCAAAGAAAGCATGGGAAGAAATGGAGCGTATTGATGCCATGGGCGGTAGTGTTTCTGCCATTGAACAGGGGTACATACAGGAACAAATTGCTGCCAGTGCCTATCAATACCAGCAGGCCATAGAAGCCAAAGATAAAATCATTGTAGGCCTCAATGCTTTTACACAGGAGAAAGAAAATACTATCCCTCCATTTAGAATTGACGGCAGTATACAAACCCAGCAGATAAAACAATTACAGGAAATGAAAACCCGGCGTAATGCAGGTGCAGTGGCGAAGTGTCTCGGTGATATTGAAGATGCGGCTGTGAATGGTGTAAACCTGATGCCGCTGGTGGTGGAAGCAGTAGAAAATCTTTGTACCCTGGGCGAAATTTCCGACACACTGCGGGTAATATTTGGTGAATATAAGTAATATGATTGTTCAGGCTGACGCTGTTAAATATTACATAAGTGGTTATTCGAATTAAATTGTAAGGAGTAATTTTGTCTTTCACTATTTCAACTTCTTCTCCTTATAATGAATTTTGGAAATCTTCGTATAGCCCTGATAGTTAATATTGTGGGACTTTTTGCAATAACTTCTGTTTCCGCACAAACTTCTTACCATGCCATCATCGTTAATGTAAAAGACAGCAAGCCTATTGCTTATGCCAGTGTAAGTATAAATAAAAAGAGGATAGGGATTTTAGCAGATGCGCATGGCAACATCAACCTTCCTACTTCCAATATACTTTTATCAGATACCCTTGATATTTCTTCAGTCGGTTTTTCTCCGCTAAAAATTTCTTTAGCCGATGCCCGCAAGGTTACGGTTATCCGGCTTTACGAAGCTTCTGGTGACATGGAAAATGTCATTATAAAATCTTACCTGAACGAAGCTGTGGAAGGAAACAAAGTGGAAGTGAGCGGTTATTTCAGGAGCTGGCCAACAAAATCTAAGGGTGGAGAGATTGGTAAAATATTTATTGCTAAAGCGGATGAAATTTTAGTGGACAGGATTCGTTTTAAGGTAAATAACCAATGCCAGGCTTGCCAGGTGAGGGTAAGAATAAGGGCAGTAAGTAATGGATACCCTGCCGAGGAATTATTTGTTGACAGCATCTCTATGCCGGTTAAAAAATTAAATTTTGATGACCGTTATACAGAATTTGACCTCAGCTCAAAGAATATCGTCATAAAACAAAAGGAACTTTTCGTGAGCCTGGAAGTTTTATACTGCTCCGGAGAACCTTGCTCCTTTTGCTTTATTGGAACCGAACCCGGAACCTTTATGTACAAAAACAAGGGAAACACTGATTGGCTGGAATCTGCGAGCCACAACCTTTACCTCCGGTTTTATTATAAATATTAGCAGGAAAATTAGTGGGCAAAATCCACTTCGAAATTTCCTTTTATTCTTTCTTTCGAAGGATTGAAATAACCAAATTTCAGGTTGGGAAATTCTTCCTGTATCAGGTCCATCATTTGTACCATTCCCATACATTCGCCGGTGTCCGTTACGCCTATTTTTCCCAGGTACCAATCCGGGTCAATGTTGAAATTGCGCCATTGTATCATGCATAAATCTGTTTCCTTTATAAAAGTCCGCAAGGCTTCATATTCTGCGATACTATCCGTCATGCCGGGGAACACGAAATAATTTATGCTCGTCCAGCCACCATAAGACCGCACAATTTTCAGACTTTCCATCAAGTCACTAAAAACATAATTGTTTGGCCGGTAATATGGCGTATAAATTTCTTCCCGGGCACTATTAGTACTCACCCTCATGCTGTTTAAACCTGCTTCGCACAATGCTTTCACCGCTGCCGGCTTACTGCCATTGGTATTTATATTGATGCTCCCTTTTGAAGTATGTTTTCTTATTTCGAGTATGGCTTCCCGTATGGTTTCCCACATGAGTAAGGGCTCGCCTTCGCAGCCCTGCCCGAAGCTGACCAATGGGAATGGTGCCGTTTCCAGGTGGGGTACTGTAAACTCCACTATTTCTTCCGCAGTAGGTTTAAAGGTGAGGCGATCTTGTGTACTCACAATCGTTTCCTCTTCCGGCTGAAAAGAAATACAGCCCAGGCAATTGGCATTACAGGCCGGCGACACAGGTACGGGGCACTCCCATCTTCCTAACGCCAGGTTGCGGGCGGCCGGGCAGGTGTACGTCATGCAACAGTTCTCTACCAGGTGTTTAACCAGTCGGTTATCCGGGTATGCCTGCAGCAGATGCTGAGCACCCGTTTCGATAGCATCATCATGGTAGCCCGCTGCTTCCTGCCGGATGTCTGCCTCTATGCGTACGGCAGGCACAAAGAGTTTTTCATCATGCCAACCCGCAGCCGTATAGCAAAAAAGAGGTAATGTGGGCGCATCTTTTAAAGTCTCATAAGCCGCCATATATAAACCCGTATAAGCCGGGGGAATAAACGCAGCTACTGCCCACCCTTTTTCACAAACCCGCATATCACCTGTCTTTACATCTATCCCAATACCTCTTCGTCCGGGTAGTTCATACAATTGCCCGCCCTGCGGCAGGCCTATCCACTCTTCCACCGGTACGGGAATAGCATCCCAACCACTTCGCCCGGTTACAAACAAACTTTCATCTTCATAAATATGCCCTTTCCCGTCACTGTATAATAAAAAAGGAGGATTTTTTACCGCCGCTGCCATAGCGGGCAAAGGTACGAAATGGTGGGGAGGATTCTTTTGCTATAAGATTGATTCAGGAAATGACTCTGCGTTTGAAGGGAATAAGAATATTATTATTTACCCGCCTGGGTGGCACTCCACCTGTTGAATGCTGGCACATCCAGGCTGGCGACTGTGGGCGCATCTAAAGAAGCCTGCAAGAGACTATTGTCTTTTAAATCAATGCTGAGGATACCATCTTTAATTATTACTCTTTCCAGGTCGGCCCAGGTATATTTTTTTTCTGGCAGGCCAGGATAAAAAATGCCGTCTTCTGAAATTTTTACCACCGGGGGTTTTAATGCCAGCCATTGCAACATGGCCATTACAGCTATAAGCCCGGCCATAAGTGTGGAGCCAAGCCAAAACCACATAATACCATTTGCCACAAGGGTAACGGTAACGGCACGGCGCATTTTAGTGCGGGTGCCGGAGAAAAATAAATAAACCAGGAGCACTAAGAGGTTAAGTGCCGCAGCAGCCAGCAGGTAATACTGTAAGCGGCTGGCAGTAAGGCCCAGGTAACCCAGTACAAGCGTATGCAGCGTAAGAATTAACAAGCTAACGGTATGGTGTGTACGTATTTTTGCCTGGGTAAGCCCGAGTTTATAACTTGTCATGATTACGTATTACTCGTGACGAGCAGGTTGCAAAGTTTATATAAAACACGTGCCCCTACATTTTCATCCCATTCATCGTGGCTTACACCCACTTCATTTAAATCGAAACCGATGAGTTTTTTACCTGCTGCCATCATTTTTTTAAACAGGTAAAATACCTGGTGCGTATCCATTCCTCCCTGCACCGGTGTACCCGTATTGGGGCAAAGTTTCGGATCGAGGCCATCAATATCAAAACTTATGAAAACGTTATCTGGCAAGGCTTCTACAATCTTATCAACAACCTGCTTCCAGTTTCCGCCCTCGAAAAAATGCTCCTTAATATCCTGGTCCATGAAAGCTTCTACCCTGCCATTACTGTTCTTCAAATATTGTAATTCCTCATCACAATAATCCCGTATGCCGACCTGTACCAGTTTTTTAATTTCAGGAATTTGTTCCAGTGCATTGTACATGATGGAAGCATGGGAATAATCAAATCCTTCATATGCCCTGCGCAAATCAAAATGCGCATCTATCTGCAATATTCCAAAGCTGTCATATTTTTCTGCTATGGCTTTATAATAACCCAAAGGTGTGCTATGATCGCCCCCTAACAAAGCCACCAATTTTCCCTGGTCTAATAACTGGCGGCTTTGCTCATAAACCCAGTTGTTCAGGAAGAGGCTGCCTGCATTTATTTCCTTTAGCGTTTTACACATGAATTTATTATCATTCACAATTTCTCCCTGGCTTATATAGTTGATATAGAGTTCAGCTTCTTTGCGCAGGTAATCACTTTTTGTCAGTATTTTCTTATCCGGTGTCCGCATAAAAAAACCCTGCTTCCACGCATCGATATGCTCGGGGTCAAATAAATCTACCTGCAGGCTCGCTTTCAGTAAATGATCCGGGGCGCGGGCAGTACCTGCATTGTAACTTACCGTCACTTCCC
>JBDSWG010000280.1:0-3461 GCA_039926825.1 Ferruginibacter sp. | reverse complement strand
TTTTGACGGAAATGAAGATGCATTTGAAAGTTTTTTCTGGCAACGGTTACAGTCACTGTCTTCAATGGATGCCCGTAATCATGAATATGATGCACGTGTTTCCGCCCAACCAGACGATCCCAACTTCAGCTTCAGCTTGGGCAAAGAAGCATTTTTTGTTATCGGCATGCATGCCGGCAGCAGCCGGCCTTCCCGCCGGTTTAGTTGCCCGGTACTTATCTTTAACCCACACGAGCAGTTCCAGCAAATGAAAACAACCGGGCAATATGATAAAATGAAAGCCATTGTGCGTAAGCGGGACCTGACTTTTTCCGGCTCTCTAAATCCTATGCTGGACGATTTTGGCAAAACTTCTGAAGCCTTGCAGTACACCGGTAAAGCGTATCCCGGGGAATGGAAATGTCCTCTAAAGATTGAACATGCCAGCGACTAAAACTATTGCGCCGCGTAGCGGTGTCGCCTTTGAACTAAAAAAAGGCCAGCGTCTAAAAGTTACTGATCCCCGCGGGGAACAAGTATCCGACTTTATTTGTTTTAACCGGGATGATAAACAGGAATACCTTTCCTCCGGCCGCACTATCGATTACGCCGAAACGATTTTTCTTACCGCCGGGCATAAATTTTATTCTAACCGCAGCAACGTGATGTTCACACTGGCGGAAGATACGGTGGGCCGCCATGATTTCCTGCTTACGCCCTGCAGTGCGGATACCTTCCGGATTATTTACGGTCATACGCATCCCCACCGCGGTTGCATGGGTAACCTCACTGAAGCACTCGCACCCTATGGCATAAACGCAGATGCTATCCCCATATGTTTTAATATTTTTATGAACGTGACCGTAAATGGGGATACGGGTGCTGTAGCGGTATTGCCTCCAAAAAGCAAGGCCGGAGATTATGTAATCCTGGAGGCGGAAATGGATCTTATCATTGGCATGACGGCCTGCTCCGCAGAAATGTCAAACAACTACGCCTTTAAAGAAATCATGTATGAAATTTTAGTATAAAAAAAGTGGCTCCCAATGAAGAGAGTCACTTTTTATTCAAAGTGCCAGGAAAACTTAGTTGTTAATGGCTTGTGTGTTTAAGTTGGTATCTGCGATGCTGGTAAGTAATTCATCACATTTCTTTTCTTCTTCCAGCGTTTTCAACAAAGTTTTCAACGCTTTGTCCTCTTTCAACACCTTTGCAAATGCGGCCAGGGTACCATAAGTAGCAATTTCATAATGTTCTACTTTTTGCGAAGCGGCAATAATACCGGCATCCCTGACAGCACCAGGCTTGGTTTCTTCCATAATCCCTTTGCCTTCTTCCAGCAACCCAGCCATGGCATCACATTTTTTAGCAACCGCTTTTTTACCCATAGAAGCAAATATCTCTTCGAGACGGGTAACGTGCGTTTCTGTTTGCCCCAGGTGATCCTGTATCGCTTTTTTCAATTGCGGAGCAGTAGCATTCTTCATCATTTTTGGAAGTGCTTTGGTAAGCGCCTTCTCTGCCCAATAAATATCTTTTAAACTATCTTCAAAAAGATCTTCCAATCCTTTTGCGGCATCTTTCTTTGCCGGAATTTTCTTTGCGGGTGCTGCGGGTGCAGACTTCTTAGTAGTAGCCATAAAATGTTATTTTTTTAGATGGTTAAGGTATTACCTTAAACAAACACTATACTAAAATTGTAATACGTGTCAATTTCTCCAACTTCATACTTACTCGTATTGGCGTGTACCGGAAGGCGTTGGAAGAATTGGATTTTATGACTGGATATCGCAGGAATAAATATTTATTATTCGTACACATTGTGGATTATCTGCCTCGAAAATTCGGAAGCATAGCCTTTTACCCACAGTTAGTGCCGCTTATACAGAATACAAATTTCCATTCAACCGGGATGAGATATTTTTGCGTCATGCGCAAGTGGCTTTTATTCCTCTTTACTTTTTTTGTAACCGGTACTGCAGTTGCCCAGCAAACCTGGAACCTGAGAACGGTGGTAGAATATGCCATGGCCAACAACATCACGGTGAGATTTTCCGAAGTACAGGCAGCCCTGGCAGCGCTCAACCTGAAGCAGAGCCTGTTATCACAATTTCCAAATGCCGCTTTTTCTGCCAATACCGCACTGAACAGTGGTAGTAACCAGGATCCCACAAGTTTTGGGCGGATAACGGATTCTTATCTTTCTGCAGGCATGCAATTGCAAAGCAGTGCCGATATCTTTAATTTCTTCAGTAAGCGCAATACCATTGCTGCCAATGAATGGGAAATGAAGGCTTCAATAGCCAATGTGGCTAAAATTAAAAATGATATTGCCCTCACTGCCGCCAACGCTTACCTGCAGATTTTGCTGGCAAAAGAACAGGAAAAAATTACCCTGGTACAAGTGGCCCAGAGCCAGGCGCAACTTTCTACTGTGCGCAAGCAGGTAGATGCGGGTGCTTTGCCGGAATTGAATGCTACACAACTGGAAGCCCAACTCGCTAATGATAGTGTGAATTATATAACTGCAAAAGGAAATGTAACCCAGAGCATCCTGGCCCTGAAATCTTACCTGAGCCTGGATGCTGCAACGCCTTTTGAAGTCGAGCTTCCGCCGGTAGAAAGTATACCTGTTGAAGCCATAGGAGACTTACAACCGGAATACGTTTATAACCTGGCCCTGACTAACCAGCCATTGCAACAATACAATGCACTGAAACTAAAGGCAGCCGACCGGAATATTGCCGCCAACCGCGGTGCCATGTACCCCACGGCATCTTTATATGGCAGCTTGGGTAGTGGCTTCAACAGCAAAGCGCTGCAGGTAACTTCTGCTACGCCCATCAATGCGCCATTCGCTAATGTAAATGTAAACGGTACCAGTTACGGTGTTTTCCTGCAGGATCCTCTTAAGCAATATACCTATGGTAAAACCGGTTTTTTCAACCAGCTTGGCGATAATTTCCGCCAGTCTTTCGGACTCAACCTGAATGTGCCCATTTTTAACGGGGGAATTTTGCGCAGCAATTATGAAAGGTCGAAACTGAATTATAAAAGCCTGGAGTTACAAAAAGTACAGGATGACCTAAAACTAAAGCAGGATATTTATTCCGCTTATACGGCTGCCCTCATTGCCCTGGAGAAATTTAATGCCAGCCGCAAAGCCGTGGAAACCAATGAGCGCAGTTTATTATTTGCCGGTAAACGCTTTGAGGTAGGTATGCTGGGTACTTATGATTTGCTGATAACACAAAATAATCTTTTACGGGCCCGCCTGGAATATAGCATCAACCAATTTGATTATGTCTTCAAAATGAAAGTGCTGGAATTTTACAAAGGCCAGGGTCTTAAATTATAAACAGGCCGGTATTGCCGGCTTAAAGACAAACCTGACGAATGAATAAGAAAACAAAATGGATTCTCATCTCCACCGGAATATTGCTGGTTGCCCTAGTGGTGATGAGTAAAATGGGTGTGTTTGG
>JBDSWG010000279.1:0-3728 GCA_039926825.1 Ferruginibacter sp. | reverse complement strand
CGAGACATCAATTAATTTTTTTTTCTACACGTACTTAAGAAGATCCACTTTGGCTTTGCTATTTATGATATGGTTGTGATTTAGTTTTTTGAAACGCATTTTTCTTTTAGACAGAGGACATTGAGTTGATTCATACGGGCGCATTTGGAAACGATGCATGAAGTGTTTGATGAATAGTTATTTCTTATTTTTTATTTGTTGTTGAAACCAGCTTAAGTAATCCGTTAATTGTGTAGCAAGATAATATGGCAGGTTTAGTAAATGATATTTTTTGCCGGTTGCTGTTTCTGCATCGGTCATTTTTAATTCGCCTGCATAAAAACGTACGGCCAAAGTATGAGGCGCCATATCCATAAACAAGTGAAGAGATTTAAGTGTTCCTGTTGCTCCTGATTTCACTTCCACAGGAATTAATTTACCATCATACGGAAAGATATAATCCACTTCCGCAGATGATTCTTTTTTATCCCTTACCCAAAAATGCAATTGGCTTAAAGCATTATATTGTACGGATAATAACTCCTGGCCAACCAGGTGTTCTATCATTGTTCCCTGGTACACTTTATTTAAATCATCTGTGCCCAGTATTTCTTTTTGTATGCCAACAAAATAATTCATCATACCGGTATCGAGCAACTGCAGCCGGGGTGATTTTTTTATGTCTGGCAATAAAGGCAATACAGCAGTAGTTCCGGGATAAATTAAATGTATCAGCAATGCTTTTTCCAGGGTGCGTAATGCTTCTCCCATTTCCCGTGACCGGTAGTCTGAATTGCCAAAGCCTGCAAATTTTATCCGCTTACCTGCCTGTGCAAATGAAGTACGTATTACATGCCGTATATGCATTACCTGTGTACTGTTGAAGGCATATTTTTCCACATCATCCATATAGGAAACAATCAATGAATCGTAAATAGGTGCCAGTGCAGATAAATCTTTGTGGGTGGCATAATGGTTAACGATTTCCGGCATACCACCGATTAATGCATAGGTATGAAAAAGGCGCAACAGTTTGGAATGGGCAAATGCGGGCAGCGGTACATTTTGCAATTGCTCAAAGGCTGCAGTTTCGCCCATGGCTTGTAAAAACTCGGGAAAAGAAACGGGCCTTACTACTTTGTACTCTACCCGGCCTACCGGAAAATGGATATCCTTTTTGAACAATGTTTCCAGCATACTGCCGGCGGCTATTACGGTAAGGCTGGGTTCCTGCTCATAAAAATAGCGCAGTATATTCAGTGCTGCCGGCACTTCCTGAATTTCATCTATAAAAAGCAAGGTATTGCTTTTAGAAGCCAGTGTTTTATTCTTAATAAAAAACAAGGCCTGCACCAGTGTTTCTAAATTTGTAAAATCCAGGAAAGGCTGCTTGTCTGCTGCCAGCTCCAGGTTCATGTAAATGTATTGCTCGTATTTAGTGGAAAATTGCTCCACCAGGGTAGTTTTACCCACCTGTCTTGCTCCCCTGATTACCATTGGCTTACGGTCTTTCTGCGCCGACCATATTTCCAGTTCCTTTTGAATTGCCCTAATAAACATGTAATAAAGTTAGGGTGAATAATCTATATTTTTGTAACAAAGTGATGGTTAATTTATTAAATAGTTGTTACAAAGTGATGTTAGACTAACCTCCCTCTTCCCGGCAATGACTCGCCCCAGAGGACCTTGCGCCACACAAGATTAGCGGTTAACCTGCATCCCCCAGCAAATAATCCGTCACCGATTTCCAGTCCGGGAACTTCGCAGATCCGAAATGAAAAATCCAAAATAACTGTACTGTATAAAAACACAAATAGAGAATCATGCATTTTATTAAACCTGAATTCTATGTATTGCTGGTGATTTTTTTTGCGCAGGGCTGCGTGAATAAAGATGACCCTTATGCTGCCCAGGCAAATGCCAACTTGGTTTTTCGTGGGTTAAATTATAGCTCAGGGACCAATAACACTGCAGGCGGTAATGTTCATTTTACAAATGGGACCACCCAGGGGGTATGGGCTCGGTTTGCAACATTGCCAAATGGATCCGTTTCCACTTTTAAAATAGTGCGGGGCCCAGCCAGCCTGCTAGCCAATGATGAAATGGTATTCCAGGTCGATTTTGGCGATACCGATAATTGGTACAGCACGGGTGCGGATAATAAAATTACCACGGTCTCAAAAGATTATTATGGAGATGTGACAGTAACAGTGCCCCCGGTCAGCGTTCAACGATTTTTAAACGGCGTTATGCAAAGCGATAGCACCACAGCTTCTGCTACCCTTTTTTATAGAAAGCCTTAGTTCTGGTTTGTTAATAGATAGATACCGCCATTTACTCATTGATTCACTTCATCCCCAAAAATTTAAATTATCTTTAAAATAAAAATGAAAAGAATCGCAGTACTCTCCCTTTTACTTTCCATTAGTTTTTATTCTGTTGCACAAAACGTGGGAATTGGTACCACTACACCAAACTCAAATGCCATTCTTGATCTCGTTAGTGTGAATAAAACGTTGCTGTTACCCCGGGTTGCAGATACAACCAGTATTGCTGTACCTGCTGCAGGAATGATAATGTATAATCAGCAGGCAAAAGCTCCGAATTTTTACAACGGCTCAAGGTGGAATACCGTAAATGACCCTTCATCTAATTATGTGCCCTTAAATGGTTTGATGACCTATACAGTAACAGGTACAACCGTGGGCGGTATTGCTTATGAAACAGGTGTTCTTTCAGGTATTGATTTTTCGCAATTCACCTTTTTTCCCGTTTCCACTGGTGGTGGAGGTGGAACTGTTGGTGGCAGTGTACAAAAGGCAGATAGCCTTACTTTTTATAAAGAGTTTGATGGAAACTCCATACCCTTTAAAAGGGCAAATCTTGGCGCAAATGCTTTACCTGCATTGGAAATAGATCAGTACCTATCCAATGGAACAAAAACTTTTTCTATAAAGCTTTCTAATGTTTTAATAACTTCCCAATTGAGTTATATATCCGAAAAAACCGGAAAGCTTACCGAAAGATATACTTTTTCAGCAGCTACTATTGGCTATAAAGATTGGATAAATAACAAAAGCTTCAGCTACAATGTATCGGCCAGATCATTTGGTACGTATTAGAATACCAGGTTTTTCTTTTTCGTTAGGTGTCCTCATCTACCAGAACGATAAAATCTTTCTTTATCGGAGGGTGTCCCAACCTATCGAAACGCTATAACCTATTTTTCATTCCCTGCATCTCCCAGCAAATAATCCGTCACCGATTTCCAGTCCGGGAACTTTGCTGAACCAAAATGAATAAACTCGCCGGTAAATTTATCCGCACCATTGTGGGCTTGCCGGTCATCAATTAAATAATCGCCGTGGTTCAGGTGTTTATGGTGAGAAAGGATGAGGCGCTTGTAGGCTTCCTTGCCCAGGTATTCTTTTACCCAAATAAATTTATCATGGCTCGCTGTAGGGTTTTCCCAGGGCGAGGTAGATAAAATATAAGTATCAAAAACCGCAGCCAACCTTTTATAACTTTCAATTGCATCGGGCATGGGCAGCATCTTACCAAATATATGCGGCACTTCATCCAGCCTGTCCGCGTAAGTTGTTTTCTCTTCTTCCGTCAACCGGTCAATGCCGGATTGAAAATCTACGAGCACATTGTCCATGTCTACGTAGAGGATTTTTTGGGGGGTGGGGTTCATCGTTTAATAAAATTAAAATTTGCTACATTAAAAAATCATGATAGCCTGCCAT
>JBDSWG010000278.1:0-4318 GCA_039926825.1 Ferruginibacter sp. | reverse complement strand
CTACAGGTATAGCGGCGTCTTTATTGTAATTCTGTTCCGGTATTACAATGGTAAGATTACTATTGTCATTCAGTTTTACATTTCCTTCAATATCCGGAGAGGTAGAATTGCCGGTAATTTTCATGTTCGCATCTACAGAGGCGAATCCATAAATTTCATTTGTGAGGGTGTTAGGATTGTTTACAACTATAAAGTTTTTTGTATCCAGTGAAAGGTCCAGGCCAAATTCGGAAAAAGATTTTGCTGTAATAGTTCCATCTACACGGAGCGGGTGGTTTAAAGAGTCCTGTACAATAAAATTATTGAAACGAATAACGGGGTGATCGAGTATTATTTTCTGGTTGTTTATTGTTAAAGCAGAACCATACTCAGACAATACAAAGCGGCTGGAATCAAAATTTATTTCTCCTTTCCATTTAGGGTCTGCCACTTTTCCGGATAACACTACATTCCCACTGACTGCCCCGCTGGAATTCCGGATAAATCCACCCATAAAGCCTTGTAAAGTTTGCATCGTGAGGCGGCGTACATCTATATTGACAGCTATTTGTTCATTCGTATTATTGAGGAAATATTTTCCATCAGCATAAATATCGTTGCCATTCCCGGTAACGGCTATATTTCCTGCAACAACATCTGCTGATTGTTCTACCAGGTTGGCCGTAATATCGCCAACTGGTTGTTGCATAAAAGCAAAATCTTTTACCTGCGCATTACCAGTTACAGCCGGTAGCTTTTTATCCAGGTTGGAGACTAAAAGTTTTGCATCTAAAATTCCCTGTACTAATAATGTATCTGAACTGGTAAAAGAACTAATACTTTTTAAATTAAAATTATCAATATTAATATCAATAGGGCTGTTGCGAACCAACTGCCGGCTGGCAATAGAAATACTGGAAGTATCGCTACGCATCATAAAATTATTTACAATAATTCCCTGTGGTGAATACAATATATAATTGTCCGGTGCCACTTTCCAGGTTTCATAATTGAGCAGGAGATTGTCATTTAAGCGTGCCGTGTATTCTTCACCGTTTATAGATAATGTTGCATTAGCACCGAACCAATCCCGGGCCTGGCTATCCTGCGTGGTTGCATTAATTGCAAGGCTGTCATTGGCGGCATAACCTTTTACCCTGCTGCCATAAAATTTATTGGCCATATATACCAATGTGTCCAGCGAAACATTATAATTTAATTTTTCATTACGGGAGTTAATGTCTGCCTTACCATTGCGCACTACCATATCCTGGTAAACCAGGTAAGGTGCTGAAGCTTTAAAATTTAAAGCACTGTCACCATACGCGGAGGAGTAACTACCATTAAAGGAAATGTTTTCATAGTCCTGCAAGCCTGGCACAACATATAATACGATTGGATTTTTTCTTATTTCTGCTTCGAAACTGATCTGTTGGTCAGGAACGTTTGCCGGGGCTGCTTTATTAAAATGATAATAATGATTTACGTATTGTGAAAGCGATGTGCCGATTTTATCATAATCAAAAGCACCGTTGGCATGTACAAACCCAAAGGGCGCCTGGAAGGAAATATCATCCACACCATCCTGGTTCGTTCCTGCAAGCGACATACTATCCAGGTAAAATTGCTGGCTGCCGGTATTTAAATAGGTACTGTCCAAATTTGCCTGCAAGTCCAGGTGGCGTGGCCGCGTATCAGTAGCATGAATGTTTGCTGTGAAAGAAGCATCCAGGGTATCTGTGTATAGATGCAGCGGAAGCAATCGAATGGTGTCAACCCGGCTCCAGGCATCCAGAGCCGGGTATTCGCCCCGCACGTTAGCGGTAAGGTTATAGGCCATCCGGAGATTTGGGTCTCTTACATTTCCACTGCTGGTAATAATACCGCGGTTAAAAGCTGAAACCACATCAACATTCGTATAAGTATAACCGTTATAGGAAAAAGCAGCAAGGTTGCCGGAGATATCCGCCACCATCGTTTTATAATTAAATCCCTTGCCTTTAGCCACCAGTTTTCCTGTAGCTAACCCAAGCGTCGGCGACTGGCCGAGCAATTTACCGAGGTTAAAACTTGCCAGGTTAAGATCCATATCATAAACCGCAGCTTCCGGGTTTTTAAAATTGTTTATGTAACCTTTTGCGGTGGCATTACCGTAACTGGTTTTTAGTTTAGCATTTAAAGTAAGACTGTTAGAAGTTCCTTTTATCAGGCCGGAAGCGTTTATACGGTCCGGCAGACTTATTTGAGGCGGCAGGCTACCGGCCGGCATGAACGCCAGGATGAAATCACGACTGATATCTGTGCTACGAAGGTTTATATCATAGTCCAGTTTATCTGGGTTGGAAACATTGTGCAAAGCAATAATCCCGCTGAAGCTGGCGCCTGGTGCGGAAGTATTGATGTCTGCTGTGATATTATTTTTATCTCCCTGTATACGCCCGGTAAGCGAAAAGACCTGCGGAATTTTCCGCATTGCTGCTTCATTGCCTGCGGGCATAAACTTAAGTAAATCTGTTTTCGTTATGCGGCTCTTTTCAATATATATATCATAAGAGAAACGCTCCGGGTCAGATATATTATACAAGTTACCATGTGCGGCAAGGCTACTACCGGTAAGGCCGCTCAATTGCAGGTAGGGGAGATAAATATGCTGCAGATTTCCCCGGAGCTCTGTATTGACCCGTAAACTCAGGTTTGCAAACTTAGAAGGAGGCAGTGTGCTCTTCATGGAAGGCATCAGCTGGTAGAGATCATTAAAAGCAATAATGCTATTGTTGATATTTGCAGAAACAGTGCTGTTTTTTTCCCGGGCACTTCGTGTAGCCGACACCGTATCAAAGTTAACAATAACCTGGTCCTGGATGAGGCTTTGTGGTGTTTTAAGATATATCTCTGTAGCACTTAACTGTGCTGCCGTCTGCAGGTAGCTCAGGTGAAGGCTATCAATAGAAAACCCATTTTCATCTTTAAAATGAAGGTCTTTAATTTTGGCTGTGAGTGTATCTGCACTATAATGAAAATCGTCTATGTTAGTAGAGAGTTGCTGCAGCTTCATGTGAAAAGGATCAAACCCACCGGCTTTGGGTTTTGTATTATCAGTGAACTCTACCTGGTTGTCTTTCATATCCAGGTGGGCAAGTTTTAAATACCAGGGAACCATTGCCGTAGTGTCTGGATTTTTAGAGGCAATAAGCGGGGAAACAAATTTTACAAAGGAACTGTCCAGCGTTAAACTATCTGCCGTTGCAATGGAATGTTGCAGGTTGATGATGCTATGGGTAAGTTTTATGTGCTGGATATTATTGGCGTACTGCATGCCATCAATGGTATTAGACACATCAACATTCAAATCGTATAAATTGATATTAGCAGCTTTTAAAAATAAAGCATATGCTGGTGTTACAACAGTTGTATCTATGACTCTTTTTGTAAGGGTATCTATTATAATATCCTTATAAGTTTTCATGTTGAAATTTATACCCCGGGCATAAAAATCATTTATATAAAATTGAACACGGTCTGGCTGAAAAACATCCAGCGTAACATTTAATGTATCAATGCGTGCTTTAAAATCATTTCCCGTTTTTTGATCCTGGAAACGCAAAGCCACATCATCAAAAACAAGGCGATCCAACGTGAGTTTTAGTGCAGCCGTA
Organism: Ferruginibacter sp.; assembly: GCA_039926825.1. Classification (GTDB taxonomy): domain Bacteria; phylum Bacteroidota; class Bacteroidia; order Chitinophagales; family Chitinophagaceae; genus Ferruginibacter. The sequence goes on along the minus strand of JBDSWG010000278.1, from coordinate 683 downwards.
TCCGGTATAGCAGTAGATGATTTATTGCCGGTGAAAGCATCCATTACAAAAAGATAATTGAAGGCAGTATCGGTTTCCTTCCGATTTATATTAAGCAGGATATTCTTAAGGTAAATTTTCTGAATATCTGTTTTTCCAAAAGCCAGTTTTACCATGTTTAGATCCACAGAAATCTCTTCACCATAAGCCAACGTATCATGATGCTGATCTTCTATATAAACATTTTTTATTTCCAGCCATTCAGGTAAACTATAATCAATGCTTCCGATGGAAACCTGGGTGTGTAACTTATCTCGGAGATAACTCTGTACTCTGTTTTTTACAACAGTTTTACCCATGGGTAAATTGATAAAAACCATAGCCAACAACAAAATAGAAAAAATGCCCAGCAAAATAAACAGGAAAACCCGCCAGGTTTTTTTTAAAATGTAAGTTGATTTGCTCATGAAATAAAACTTCCTATTCTCTCTTTGTTTCCTGCTATTTCCTTAAAAATACTAATTTTTGCCCTATTGAATGCAAGATAATTCAAGAGAAGTACTGGCAGATATTAATTTATAATTATTGGCATTCATTTAAGTGAATTAAAGTGCACCAAGCTGGGTTAAAGCATTCTTCATATCAATACCTTTTTTAAGAATTTCCCGGAACATGTCGGGTTTTTTTTGAATACGTTTTAAAGC
>JBDSWG010000277.1:0-3586 GCA_039926825.1 Ferruginibacter sp. | reverse complement strand
CCCTGGAGTGATAACGGTAACGCACCCCCGATTTGAATGGCCAGGGGATCCGGCGTCGTTGCATTTGGGTAGCCTACCGGGAAGCCAGGGTTTGATGTATCCAATTGGCGGCCCAGCCAGCCGGTATCCGGTGAAGGAATGGTATTGGATCCGGTAAACCAAATATCCTGCGCCTGGAAGTGGCTGAAGTTTGGGTTTGGGTAAGAAACGCCTTGTACAAGGTTTACTTTACCGGCATTATATAAATCTCTAAGACCAGTCATGGTAGGGTGAAGGCCGGTTGTTGCAGTACCGGATAAGGAAAGTACGGAAGCAGATGGCAACATCAACCCGGGGCGGGCATTGTTTAATTCTGTATACCGATCCAGCGGCACTACCATATTCAGCCCATCATTGCCTCCATTCATCTGGATAATAACCAAGGTGCGGCCACAGTTGGTTGTGGGCCCTGCAAGTGCCTGCAGCAAAGGATGCAAAACGCCGTTACCGGCAAAAACGGGTATGCCCTGTATCATCATAGGCACTGAGAAAAGGGCGGTATTGCCTAAAAATTTTCTGCGTTTCATCTTGCTTTATTTTTAATAGTCATAATTCAATGGTCATCCCGATAGCTATCGGGAGTCAATAGTCAATGGACATTATATTCGTTCCCTATTGCTGGATTATTACTTATTGATTATTGATTATTTAATATTTCTTATTCATAATTCTAATCCTGTCCTTTAGCTTTCTGGACCCAATCCCCATTCCCTAATTCCGAATCCCCAATTCCTAATAAACTAATCTCTAATAAACTAATCTCTAATAAACTTCTAACAATTACATCAATTGGTATTCCGCCAGTTGGAGAAGCGTTGTCAGTAATGAATTAAGCCTTGTTCGTACTGTGTTTGCATTTGTAGTAGTGGGGCTGGCCACATAATTGTTCCAGGCCATTGTCCAGTAATTATTCGTGATTTGCCCGGCCAGCAGGGTTTGCACTTTTGTATCATATTTATAATTTGCCGGCAAATCCACGGGCAATAAATACTGGATTAGCAAATCTATCAGTTGGTCCGGGTCTTGCACAACGGCATTTGGAAATTGCAACACAAAGGCAATAGCATCTACTTTAATACTTGTAGATGAGGTGGTAAAGCCACTAATAAATGACGTAAGCAAACTTGCCCTTTTTTGTATGGCATTAGAATTAATCCAATTCTGGTAATACGTTGGGTCCTGGTAATATGCCTTCCAGCCGGAAACATTAGGCACCAGTCCATAAGCTTGCTCCAGGTTATTGTTACCATAATTCTGAAAATAATTCCAGACGTTGTATTGATTCGTGATTTGCGTAGCGCTGGCCGGAGGAGTGGTATTAATATTAAGGGTGCGAAGCGTACCGGTAATAAAATCCAGAGGGCTTTTTATCATTACACCGCGATTGGCGACATCATAAAAATGTTCACTCTTAAAAAGTAATTTCAGCACCGGAAGCATTTCCCAATTATTGCTCACGAGGGCCTGCGACAGCGGCACAATTACATTTGCTTCTACGTTGGCATCTATATCGTAATAAACAAAAAAGCGGTAAAGCCTGCGGCAGACATATTTTGCGATCGTTGTTTGTTGCCGGGTAAAAAGCATATCGAAGAAAAGATCAAATTCATTTGCTCCTGCAGCGCCCGTTTGGTTGGCAATAGTGGTGTTATTAAAATTTGAAGAAAATACTTTACTGGTTTGGTTATGATAAGTAGCATTGAATGCCGGGTTCAATGGATAAGCAGCACTGAAATTAGAAACCCGCCAGCCCGATAAAACTTTGGAAGCGGCTATTACATCACTCTCCGTATAATTTTGTGTAGGCACTTTGCCCAACATAAATAGCTCCATAAGTTCGCGGGCAAAATTTTCATTGGGAACCGCAGCGGTACTATATTGATTGCCGAGGTATACCAACATGGCCGGTGTTTTGGATATGGCTTTAATGAGCGTTTTAAAATTACCTAAGGCATTCGTGCGCAACAAAGCCATATAGTCATGGCACATAGTTGCGGAATTTCGTTGCTGTCCTCTTACATCATCAAAATTTATGGGTATAAAATGATACCAGAACAACACCAGTTTTTCCCTTGCAGAGGTGGAATCGTTTATGTTCACGCCCCAGCTCCAGCTACTCAGGCTCAATTGCCTGTAGGTATTAATATTATCGTCAGTAGTTCCTACATAGGTAAGGTTATTACTCGTCCAGCTATCCCCTAATAAAATTCCACCGCTATCCGGATATGTATTTTGGTAGTAGTTGAGAGGCGTAGCGGAGGGGTTGCCTGGTAACCCTGTTGTAAGCAATGCATCTACGGCATCGGAAACCGTCATAACAGAAAAAGTTTCCAGGTCATTTTTTTTCACGCCGAAGCTCATCCTGCGTAAGAGATGTGCAGTTTCCCATTTACCAAAGATTCCCACATAAGGCGCCAGTCCGGAAGTAACATTCCCCACACGATCCGGCACCGGCCCGCCTGGAACGGGTATATGCATTTGTGTACTGTACTTCCGGGGCCCCAGTTCTTTACGGGCATACTTATCAAACAATGGGTCATCGCCGGGCGGCATAGCTTCAGCTACACCTGTTTCAGTTGCAGAAGGGATTGTCATCAACCGGTTGAAAAAATCTTTCCGGTTCAGTTTTTTATTACCCATAAAGGTCATTTTTAGCAATAATATTTTCCTTAGTATATAAGGATTCCAATAAAAAAGTAGTAAGGTGCAGAAGTTAGGTTCAGAGTTTTTGCGGGCGCTTTGTATTCCTTACATAGGTTTAAAGAATACGCCTATAAATGTAATCATTTCAGCCGCTAATTCATAAATTTATTGGGAAGATGGATGTTCAATAACAATTGGATAACATAAATTAAACCTGGCTATGTGGATTTTACGGTTATGGATGGTATAAAATCGTTTTTCACACGAGGATAGATTCCTGGTTTTTACCTGGTAATTTTGCAATATTTAATTCGCATTATTTGGTAACGAAAGCCTGGATTTAATTATTGAATATGCACTCAATTAAATTCTAAAATGTCAACGTGAAAAAAAAAGTTATAAGAATATTAGGTTGGTCGTTGTTCGGTATATTGGCCCTGGTGGCATTATCTGCTACATTAATTCCTCTTATTCCTTCTAAAGCATGGTACGTCAGGATATTTGATTACCCCCGGCTCCAGACTTTTTTTATTTCCATAGCTGCTTTAGCCTGGTATGGAATCTTTTATTTTGAAAAGAAAAAATGGCCGCTTGTTTTCATCAGTATTTTCCTGCTTGTTGCAGTAGTACAAGGTTATAAAGCTTTTCCCTATACCCCGTTAGCAACCAAACAGGTTAAATGGTCTGCCAAAGATTCCCGGGAGAGCAACAATATCAGTTTCCTTATATCAAATGTTTTGCAAAGCAATTCCTCCTATGGCTTATTATTGAAAGAAATTAAAACGCTTCAGCCGGATATTGTAATTACAACAGAAACGGACAGTGCCTGGCAGAATGCCCTGGCTTCTATACATGTCAAATACAAATATCGTGTACCCATACCGTTAGGTAATACTTATGGAAT
>JBDSWG010000276.1:0-12407 GCA_039926825.1 Ferruginibacter sp. | reverse complement strand
AGCGGGGAACACAGGGCCAGCAGGCTGGCGCCTTGTATGTGTGGCGCAATCTGCCCGGCCGTGGGCATAAAATTGTTTTCTTCTGTTGTTTCAATTATCACATGTTCCCCTTCTGTAAAATGAACGTAATGATTGTTGTTCCAACTGGGAACGGGGTAAATAATTTTATCACCTTTATCTATGATGGCCCGGTATACTGAATAAATAAGCGGGCGCCCGCCTGCCGCAATAAGAATTTCGCTGGGTTTATAAGTCGTTTGCTGGTATTTTTCTATAAAAGCTGACACCGCTTTACGAAGCGAAAGTTCACCTTCTGCCGGCGGGTAAGTCGTATACCCTTCCCGGTAAGCTTTAATTATTTCCTCTTCCAGTTTTGCCGGGATAGGAAAATAAGCCGAATCAAAATCGCCGATGGTATAATTCAGGATAGCCTCCCCGGCGCTGATTTTTTCTTTTATAGCAGCACCAAGACGGACAATTTCTGAAGCAATAAGTGTGTCAGCCAGATTACTGAGTTTTGTTGTACCCATTATCACAATCGTTAACTTTTAAGCATTATAGCAAATGTAATGTATTGCCATAAAGCAGGCAAGGGGCAGATGTTATTGTATCGTCATTGTAAAATCGAAAGCATTATCCTCACCTTATATTTTATATTATCTTTGGTCAAAACCTGCCGAAAAAACCAGGCAGCAATTCTGTAATACTGTTTAGAGACAATATGTTCAATTTAATACTTTTTGGTCCGCCCGGCAGTGGAAAAGGTACGCAAAGCGAAAAATTAATGGCGCGGTATGGCTTAAACCATCTCAGCACCGGCGATTTACTTCGTTCAGAAATAAGCAGGAAAACGGCGTTGGGGCAGGAGGCTAAAAATTTTATGGATAAAGGCCAGCTCGTTCCAGACGAAGTTGTTATAGGAATGATCAGCTCTGCTTTAGATGAAAATACCGGGGCAAAGGGTTTTTTATTTGATGGCTTTCCCCGCACCTCTGCCCAGGCTGAAGCCCTGGATAGACTCCTGGAATTGAAAAATTCCTCTATTGCCGTTATGCTGGCCCTGGATGTTTCAGAAGAAGAGCTGGTAAAAAGATTGCTGATACGCGGCGAAACCAGTGGCCGAACAGATGATAATAATGAACAGGTAATAAGAGCACGCATTATTGAATACCTAAGTAAAACGGCCGCCGTGGCAGACTATTATAACCAGTTTAATAAGGTGGTTATGATTAATGGCGAAGGCGGAATCAACGAAATTTTCAGTTCTCTCTGTGCAGAAATTGATAAACATTCTGATAGCCATGAGTCATCCACAGCGTAAATTCCTGGAGCAGGATTTGGCAGACTTACTCTTAAAGTTGGAGCCTGATGCGCCCGCACGCTGGGGTAAAATGGATGCCCGGCAAATGGTAGAACACCTTACAGATTTTTTTCATGTTTCCTCCGGTAAAATAAAGTTTGACCTCGTAACGCCTGAAGAACACTTGCCAAAGTTTATAGAATTTTTGCGCAGCGATAAAGAATTCCGGGAAAATACAAAGGCACCAGATTCTGTATTAGGCGAAAATCCCCTTCCCTGGCGCACAGCGGATTTACCGGCAGCACGGGAAAAACTTTTACAAGCTATCCGTGATTTCTATGCTTATTATGAGATGCCCGATGCAACACCCACGGTACACCCAGTCTTCGGGCCATTAAGCCTGGAAGACTGGCAACTACTTCATAACAAACATGTGCGCCATCACCTGCGCCAGTTCTCCCTTACCTGATTTATTTGCAGGCACCTGCTGTAAACTTCTTTACGCCGGCACAAGTTGCCGTACAGGCGTTGCCGTAAGTTTTACCATCGCAGCCACACACCGGATCGTACTGCTGTGTACACATACAATCTTCTTTGGCTGCTACTTTACAATCGTCCATACTGGTTTTAGTGCCTGTGCAGGCGCTGAGCGTAAACAGTACTATGGCTAAAAGCTTTATCATATTTATTTTAATTGAACTTAAAAATACCAAATACACCTCATTTCATAGCTTTGCAGGTATAAAATTTTAGTATGGCAAAACTGGGTAATTATATAAGCGGAAAATGGCTCGAAGGGGATGGAGACGGGCAGGTATTATATGATGCCATCACCGGTGAGCCGGTGGCAACCGCTTCCACCGCAGGGATAGATTTTGAATCTGCGCTTACTTATGCCCGTGAGAAAGGCAATACCGCCTTGCGTAAAATGACCTTCCAGGAGCGGGGCCGTATGTTGCGTGCCCTGGCTTTACACCTACTGGATAAAAAAGAATTATTTTACACCGTGAGTGCCCGCACGGGTGCCACACGGGTAGATAGCTGGATAGATATTGAAGGTGGTATTGGTAATTTATTTTCTAATGCCTCCCTGCGCCGCAAGTTGCCGGATGAACCTTTTACCCTGGACGGGGATCCCATTAATTTAAGTAAAGAAAATAGTTTTATGGGACATCATATACTGGTGCCCAAAGAAGGCGTAGCCATTCATATTAATGCCTACAACTTCCCGGTGTGGGGCATGCTGGAAAAAATAGCCGTAAACTTACTGGCAGGCGTACCCGCAGTTGTAAAACCGGCAACGGTTACTTCTTTTCTTACAGAAGCGGTAGTTAGGGAAATTATTAAAAGCGATATTTTGCCGAAAGGGGCCTTGCAGCTGGTCTGTGGCAGCGCCGGTAACCTGTTGAATTTTGTTGGCTCCCAGGATGTTGTTACGTTTACGGGCTCCGCATCCACTGGTTTAATGCTGAAGCAGCACCCCGCTATTATGCAAAATTCTGTGCCGTTTACCATGGAAGCCGATTCCTTAAACTGTATTGTGCTGGGACAAAAAGTAGCACCCGGCCAGACGGAGTGGGATATTTTTATTAAAGAAGTGAAACGTGAAATGACGGTGAAAGCCGGGCAAAAATGTACCGCTATCCGTCGAATTTTTGTGCCGGAAAATAAAATTGAAGAGGTACAAAAAGCTTTGTCTGCCGCCCTGGCAGCAACGGTAATTGGTAATCCTGCAAATGAAAAAGTGAGAATGGGGGCACTCGCCGGCAAAGGCCAGGAAGCTGAAGTGAAAGGGCAGGTTCAGAAATTACTGGCAAGCTCACAGCTTATTTATGGTAGCCTGGATAGTGTGCAGGTTGTAGATGCAGATGCCATCAAGGGTGCATTTATGTCGCCGCTGTTATTGCTCAACAGCCATCCTTTTGAACATGAAGAGCCACATAACATTGAAGCCTTTGGGCCGGTGAGTACCATCATGCCTTATAAGGATACGGAAGCCGTTATTGCACTGAGTAAAAAAGGAAAGGGTAGTTTATGTACAACCATCGTAACAGCAGATCAACGGGAGGCAAAATCTTACGTATTAGGCGCCGCCTCTCATCATGGGCGCATCCTTGTATTGGATGCAGCATGTGCCAAGGAGAGCACCGGGCACGGGTCACCGTTACCTATGCTGGTACATGGCGGCCCGGGGCGTGCCGGCGGAGGTGAAGAAATGGGTGGCTTGCGTGGCATAAAACACTACCTGCAGCGCACGGCTATCCAAGGTTCTCCCACGATGATATCCGCCATCAGCAACGTGTACCAACCACACAGCGAAGGAAAGATAACAGGTATACATCCTTTCAAAAAATATTTTGAAGACCTCGAAATCGGGGACCAGGTGGTGACAGATAAAAGACTGATTACCGCTGAAGACATAACTGCTTTCGCAGATCTAAGTGGCGATCATTTTTATGCGCATTTGCCCGGTACTGAATTTACGGATACTATGTTTGAAGAGCAAGTAGCACATGGATATTTTATCATGAGTGCTGCAGCCGGATTGTTCGTGGATAGTTATGAAATAAACCCCGTTCTTCTAAATTACGGAATAGATGACCTGCGTTTTACTAAACCTGTTTATGCCGGGCATTCCATATATATCCGCTTCAGCTGTAAAGAAAAAATTGCACAGGAATTGAAGGAACGCAATCCGGATGTTCCTTATGTGAAAGGCAGCGACATTCCCAAAGGTATAGTAAAATGGTTCGTGGAAATATTTGATGAACTGGATGAGGCTGTGGGTGTGGGGACGATTCTAACCATGGTGCGTATGAAAAAAGAGATATAAAAAATCCCACCTTAAAAAAGGCGGGATGATGGGTTGCTTCAACTTCAACTCAACTATTGAAACATGTTTAATTCATACTGAGGAAAAAATTATACATGGGCAGGGCCATAAAGGCTGTGCCGCCGTCTGCATTGTCATCTATTTTTTCCAATTGTTTTTCAATGCGCTCTTTTACTTTTTCTAAAGAATCTTTCGTTCTTCTTTGTTCCAGTTTGATCTGACTTTTTAATGAGTCCAGGCTTTTGAGGCGAATTTTAGAAGTGCTGTCGAAACGATAGGTATTTACATCGCTGTTATCATCATTGTCATTGCTATTATAATTGTCTCTCCGGTTTTTAGAATTATGTTTCCACGAGTTGGCAGCTTTGCCATCAAGGGTATAAAGTCCGTCTGCCTGCATGATATAATCCACGCCTTCGTCCCAGCCCTCTTCCAAATCTTCAAATTCAATATTCCAGTCATCCCCGTTGTTCCAGGGCCCGGAGAATTTTACGTTATGTCCCCAGCCTACACTTTTATCAACACGTATTTGCTTTCCTACGGGCACGTAAACGGTAAGGACTACCCGCTGGTTGCGAAATTTATCATGTTTGTTAATCGGGATGCCACGGTCTAATAAAAGGGTAGAATCACGCTGTACTACATTGAATTCCATCAGCTCTGCGAGGGTATCTGCATAATTGCGTTTACGGCCATTTACCATTTTCATCATGGTCACCCGGAAGCTGTCATTGGGTGATTTAATAATGTGTATCGTTACATTGCGAACGTAAGCCGTATCATCTTCAAATCCTTCGAAAGGTTCCATACGAAACCAACGGTTTCGGTAATAATTTTTATAAGGCGCATCTGCTGTAAGTTCCAGTTTCTGCATGCCCGTATCCACCAGTTGTATTTCTTCTTCATGAAGGTTATTCAGCGTACTGAAATCACGGCTTACCGAAGCCAGCAGAAAAATAAAGCAAGCCCAACCGAGGATCCAGAGGCCGGTAAAGGAAAGGCGCATCATTCTGCGATTGGTTTTCACTTTTGCCAGGCGGCGTATGACCCAGGTTAAGATTCCAATGATGGGTGTTGCTATAAAAAATATAAGCGTTCCCCAGGCAAGGGCATTTTGCCAGCCTTCTGTAAGCAGGAAGTCTTTCATTGGGAAAATGCCTATCGCAAAAACACCCAGGGCACATAGGCCAACTAATAAAGCGATGCCAAACATACCCAAAACGAAATAAGCAAATATTTTCAGTAATAAAACGATAATATCTCCCAGGGACCTGCCACCGCGGCGGGCGACAGTATTCACATCTGAACCAAAAGCTTTTCCTCTTTCTGAGGCCAGCGTTTTTGCTTCGCGGCCAAAACGCTCAGCCCTTTGTTGTACTCCTTTCATTTCTTCCATCACAGAATTCTTAATGGAATTCATATCAACTTTTTCACCTTTCATCTCCAGCTTTTCCGCTGTAGTATGAGCTTCCGGAAGCACGAGCCAAAGTATTATGTATACGATAACGGAGCCGGGGCTGAACCCAAGACGCAGGAAATGTGAAAAATCCATGTCATTCCAGCGGGCAACAAACCCGAGGAAGGGCAATAAGAAAAGTACGCGGGGGATCCAGACGTTAATGCCAAAGTAATTAGCGATGCCACTGCAAACTCCACCGAGAAATTTATCATCCATATCCCTGTATAGTTTTTTTCTTACTCCTCCAATAACGGTCGAAGCAGTACTGGGTACGGCTATCCAAAGGATGAGGTAGGTGAGAAACCCTATTCCCCCTGTTACCATCAGGATGACGAAAATGATCCGGATAACGACAACGTCTATTCCAAAATAGTTGGCCAGGCCGCTACATACGCCGCCGATTACTTTATCGTTTTCATCGCGGAACAAGCGCTTGGCAGATGAGCCTGTATAACTTGAATAAGTATTAGAAGGTCCGGGCTGGGGGCGGTCACCGGCAGTGGCATCCTGGGATTCGAAATCTTCCGGGCGGCCCATGCTCCTGATGATGGCATTTACATCATCATCCGTGATGCAGGTAGCGCCTTCTTTAATTCTTTCCTGGAATAATTCTCCAATCCTGTTCTCTATGTCATTTATTATTTCGTCTTTCCCTTCTTCATTGGCAAAGTACCTGTTCAGGCTATCTGTATACTGCTTCAGGCTATCAAAAGCCGTAACCTCGATCGGTACTACCCGCCCCTGAAAATTGATGTTTATTACCTGTTTCATGTTGTGATAATTAAGAATGTTGTCTTTTCAGACGTGAAATGTTGTTTCTTTTAGTTGAAGTTGTTACGCATCAGAAAAAGCATGGCTATACTTTATGGTGATGTTGATTGTTTTTTTAACCCGTCAGTGCCTGCACCGCGTTGGCCAGTTCCTGCCAGGTAGCTTCCAGTTCTTTATAAAAATCTGCTCCTTTTTCGGTCAGCGAAAAATATTTTCTTGGTGGGCCACTGTTACTTTCTACCCAACGGTAAGTAAGCAGTTCTGCATTTTTGAGCCGGGTAAGCAAAGGATATAATGTTCCCTCGAAGATGTTCAGATTTGCGGCCCGCATTTTATCAATAATGTCTGAAGGGTAAGCTTCCCCCTGTTTTATTACAGATAAGATGCAAAACTCCAAAACCCCTTTCCGCATCTGGCTTGCTGTGTTATCAATGTTCATTGTCTTTTTTTTAAATGTTCTTCAGCTATTTTCCTGAGAAACCATTGATGGGATAATTTTCATGGCTAAATGATAAAGTCCCTGATTCCTGCTTTTTCTGCCAGGCATGTCATTTATTCCGGAATAGATAACTTGCTTTGACAAGACAAAAATATATAAACTTTAGTACTATGCAACACATAATACCATTTATTTTAAGGTAGCTGGTACTGTATTTAAATTAATAAATTTTTAAAATATTGATTATTAACTTGTTATAAGTTATTTTTAATAAAAATAATTTTTATCAAAAAGGATAAAAGGTATATAATGGCATACAGATGGTAAGATTCATCTTGTCGAATTTCAAGGTTAAAATATTTTTGTTAATTTAAACATAACGTAGTGTTAACCAGATAACTACATTGTAACATGGTACTTCTTTTGACCGTCATACAGCACAAATACATACTATGAAACATATTTTCTACTTATTACTTATTTCCCTTTTCCTGGGTGCGTGTGGCTCCAGTAAAAACTACCTGGAAAGGTCCAATGCTGATAAAGCATTGTCAGATGCTGTAAAAAAGCTAAGTAAAAAACCTTCTGATGATGATGCCCTTTCAGCCATACCAGTTCTTTATAAGAACCTGAGTAAGGATCACCTTGGTAAGATTGAATCTTACCGTAAATCTTCTGACATTTCCCGCTGGGATAAAATTATACATGAATATAATGACCTTCAGTCTGCCTATTCAGCAGTGATAAACTCTACCCCAGCATTCCGGCTGGTAACGCCCGTAGATTATAGTGGCCAGCTATTAGAGAGCCGCCAGGCTGCAGCAGAAGAATATTTTATGAGTGCGAATGTTTTCCTTGAAAAAGAAGGCCGGGATAATGCAAAAAGAGCATATAATTATTATAAAAAAGCGGATACTTACGTGCCGGGTTATAAAGATGCCCGTGCCCGCAGAGACCAGGCATTTGAGAAGTCCATTGTAAATGTTATCATTAACCCCGTACAGGATAATTCTTATTTCTTCAACAGCAGCTGGGGCAACTATGGTTATAACTACAGCAATGAATATTTTCAACAAACCTTAATTCGTGATCTTAGCAATGTTGGATCAGACAGGTATGGTGCCCGTTTTTATACAGATTGGGAAGCCCGAAGGAACAATGTAAAACCAGACTGGGTAGTAGATTTGAGCCTGAGAAATATGAGTATTCCACCGGCTAGCCGTTACCAATACACGCAGAACCGTTCCGCCCGCATACAAACCGGCACAGATACTTCCGGCAGGGCATTTTATCAAACGGTTACGGCAACGGTTTACATTACCCGCCTAAGTTTTAATGCAAGTGCAGATATGGAAGTCCGCATAAATGAACTGGCTACCAATAAAAGTATTAGTTACAGAACCTTCCGGGAAGATTATCGGTGGCAGGAAGAAAGGGGCAGTTACCGTGGAGATAGCCGGGCCCTTACCAGCTACGACTGGAGTATGCTGAACAATGGTGGTATGTATAATGAACCACGAAAAGAAGATGTCTTAAATGAATTATACCGGAAGATATACCCGCAGGTGTTGAATAATATTAAATACAGCGTTGACTGGTAAAATAAATAAAACGAAATTTCATAATGTCCGCAAGGGCATTTTTTGTTGGGGTAATTTTGATTACTGATGCAAAAGGGACTTCTAAAGTCAACCTGTATTCAATTCTATTATTTGAATAATACAAAAATCAACCAGCTCATTGTATATGCCAGGAAGGTCATGTATAAGAACTGTATAATGGGCCATTTCCAGCTTTTCGTTTCCCGCTTTACTATGGCAAGGGTACTCATGCATTGCATAGCCAATACATAAAACATTAATAAAGAGAGGCCGGTTGCCAATGTATATACTTTGCTGCCATCTTCCCGACGGGCGGCAGACATTTTTTGACGCAATGTACTGTTATTTTCGTCTACGCCTTCTCCTACACTGTAGAGTGTTGCCATGGTGCCCACGAATACTTCACGTGCCGCAAAAGAAGTTATAAGAGCAATACCAATTTTCCAGTCGAAGCCGAGGGGCCGTATGCCCGGCTCTATCGCCTTACCTAAAATACCAGCATAAGAATGTTGTAACAAAGCTGTATTTTTTTCTTTCGTTAGTTCCCGGGTTGCAGTAGGATTGGCGGCAATCTTAGCTGCATATTCTTCTGATACCTGCTGCATTTGCCTGGGCGGCCCAAAGCTGCTGAGCCCCCACAATAGCAGGCTGATGATCATAATGACTTTACCCGCATCAAAAACAAATATTTTTGCTTTTTCCACCATGGTAAATAAAATATTCTTCCAGCGGGGGCTGCGGTAAACGGGTAGTTCCAGGATAAAAAAACTGCGCTCCGTAGATTTTATAAACCACTTCATAACCCAGGAAACCGCCAGGGCCATAAAAGTACCCATAAAATAAAGCGCCATCATAACCAGGCCCTGCAGGCTGAGAAAACCGAAGTAAAATTTAGAAGGAATTACGAGGGCAATAAGAATAGTGTACACCGGCAGCCGGGCACTGCAACTCATCAAAGGTGTAATCATGATGGTGAGGAGCCGTTCTTTTTTATTCTCAATATTCCTGGCACTCATGATGGCTGGCACGGCACAGGCCAGCCCGCTTATCATGGGCATAACGCTTTTTCCATTTAACCCCACTTTTCGCATAAGCTTATCCGTGAGGAAGCTTATGCGGGCCATATACCCGGTATCTTCCAGCAAAGTAATGATACCGAAGAGGATCATAATCTGGGGCACAAAAACCATGATGCCACTCAGGCCCGCCAGGATGCCATTCACAAATAAATCACTGAACCATCCCACGGGCAAAATGCCAGCGGACCAGGAAGCCAGTTTCCCGAAGCTCCATTCAATAGCATCCATGGGGTATTGCGCCACGAGGAAAATGCTCTGAAACAATAAAAATAATACGGCCAACAATATCGCATATCCCCAGACCCGGTGCATTAATATGTCATCAAGTTTTTCTGTGAATAAAGATTTTTTAAGCGGATCATCTTCTACTACCGTGGCCTGCATAATGAGTTTTATATGCTGGTAGCGTTGCAGGATTTCTTCTGCCTGCGTTTTTGTGGGATTAAAATGATTATCTGTTTCCGTTTTTTCTATAGCCTCCTGGATGTGAGCAGCATAATTAAACTGCTCATGATTTATAAGGATGTGAATAGCCGCATAACGACTTGCATCCGGGAAAATTTCCTGCACCCCCGCAATGGCTGCCGGAGCAAGTTCCATATAAGGAATAAAATCCCTGGCCGGTACCTGGCTCCCCGTTTCCAAACGCTGCTCAATGGCTTTTTTCAAAGGAATAATGCCTTTGTTTTTGCGTGGGTTTATGGCAATGACAGGTACACCCAATTCACGCTCCAGGCCTGGGATATCAATCTGGGTCCCGTTTTTCCGGGCCAGGTCCATCATCGTTAATCCAATGATAACAGGAATTTTAAGGTCAATGATTTGGGAACAAAATAGCAGGTTGCGTTTCAGGTTACTGGCATCTGCGACAACCACCACTATATCTGGACGGATGTCTTCATCCTGGTGTAATAATACTTTGTATGAAACCCATTCATCTGCCCGTCGGGGATAAAGGCTGTAAGAGCCAGGTAAATCAATAATACTTGCAGTGAGCTGGTCAGAAATTTTACTTGTACCGGTTTTTTTGTCAACAGTAACACCTGGAAAATTTCCGACTTTTTGATTCATACCCGTAAGGGAATTAAACAAAGAGCTTTTGCCGCTGTTGGGATTACCCACCAATGCTATATTTATTTTTTTCTGCAATGCTTTACCGGTAAGGCTTACAAAAATAGACCTAAGGACAGGGTTTCTATTTACGATTTAAGAAAGTAGAATGCAAGGCGATGTTAACAAGCCAGTTTATTGAAGCTGTTATACCTTTAGCGCATAAAACACAAATCCGGATGAGATTTTTATGGAGTATTTGTTTATTGATGTTTGTATATGCAGCAGGCGCACAAAAATTATCTAAGGCAGATAAAAAAATGGAGGAGAGATACAGGGAATCTGTATTTTTTTTAGCCGATGATGAGCTGGAAGGACGTCGTACCGGCACCGCAGGAGAAAAACTTGCTTCTGATTATATTATGAATGCGTATAAAGATGCTGGTTTGAAACCATATTTTGGAGAAGCATATCTCCAGGCGTTTGAAGTAAGGGAGGGTAAAGCCCTGGATCCGGAAACGCATCTTAAGGTGAATGACAGGCAAGCTGTATTGATGGAAGATTTCTTTCCATTGGCATTCTCTCCGGATACGGCATTAAAGACAATGGCTTCGCAAAGCCTCAATGAAAATAACGCCGCCTGGTTTGTTGACCTGAAAGAAATGCTGGAAGAAAACGTGCATAATCCACATTTTGACCTGGAGCAGGCCATTATAGATATGAGTAAAAAGCTGGCAAAGAAAACCGTCACTACTGTTATACTTTATAACACTTCTGCCCTGCCCGATAACCTGGCTTATAATCCTAAAAATAAGATGGCCCCGGCTCCCATCCCGGTTATATATATTACAAAGATGGGGATGAAAAAACTTTTTGCTGATGAATCCATAACAGATGACCTGGATATTTCCATTAAAACAATTGAAAAAATACGGTATGGGCATAATGTTGCCGGGTACATTGATAATCGTGCACCCTATACCGTTATCTTAGGCGCACATTATGATCATCTCGGTTATGGAGAAGATCACAACTCTCTTTATACTGGCAAACAGCCCATGATTCACAATGGCGCTGATGATAATGCCAGTGGAACGGCCGCACTTATAGAGCTGGCCCGGTGGGTACCCACATCTAAACTGAAAAAGTATAATTACCTTTTTGTATCTTTTTCCGGCGAGGAGCTTGGGTTGTTTGGCTCAAAATATTTTACAGAGCATAGCCCGATCAGCAATGTGGATTATATGATAAATATGGATATGGTTGGCCGGTTAAATGACAGTACACATGGGTTAAATATTGGCGGCTTTGGTACTTCACCGCAATGGCAAAATATTTTAAAAACAGGGAAAGAAAAATACTTTAAAATTAAAATTGACAGCAGTGGTTCAGGTCCCAGTGATCATACTTCATTTTATCGTAAAGATATACCCGTGTTATTTTTCTTTACGGGTACGCACAGCGACTATCATAAGCCGACGGATGATGCCGATAAAATAAACTATACCGGTGCCGTCATGGTCATTAATTATATACGTAATATTTTAATGCTTACAGATGGCATGGACAAACTGGCTTTTACAAAAACCCGGGAAGCTGCCGGTAATGCACGTACCTCTTTTAAAGTAAGCCTGGGCATTATGCCGGACTATACTTATAGCGGCAATGGGGTAAGGGTAGATGGGGTAAGTGAGGGCCGGGCAGCGGAAAAAGCAGGCGTAAAAACCGGGGATGTTATATTCCAGTTAGGTGACCATAAATTTACTGATGTGCAGACGTATATGGAAGCCTTGTCAAAGTTTAATAAGGGTGATTCTACGCAGGTGAAATGGAAACGTGGTGAAGAATTGTTGCAGGCAGTTATTGTTTTTTAAG
>JBDSWG010000275.1:0-10440 GCA_039926825.1 Ferruginibacter sp. | reverse complement strand
TTTTTCCGTGCCTTCTCCCTCAATGATGAATTCAAAAGTAACCTGGCCTTGAATCCCCTGCAAAATTTTTTTACCACGCTACGCTTTCGTGAGCCGGATTATAACACAAAGGCAGCAGAATATTTTCCTGTGATGGCTACCTTCCTGGGGCTTGATGCGACCGGGCAGGTGGCAAAAAATTATACCCGGATTGTGCATCCAGGAAGTAAAGCCCTGGAGAGCCAGCCTAATGTGGTCTTAGTTATTTGTGAGAGCTTCAGTATGTACAAAAGCAGCATGAGTGGCAACCCGCTCAACAGTACGCCTTACTTCCAGGAAATGACCCGTCAGGGAATATTTTTTGAGCGATGTTTCACTCCAACGTTCGGAACGGCGCGGGGTGTTTTTGCAACGCTGTCCGGAATTCCGGATGTGCAGCTGAGCAAATTTGCGACACGCAATGAAGCATCTGTAAAACAACGTACCATCATTAATGATTTTGAAGGTTACAGTAAATATTATTTCATTGGGGGCCGAAGCCAGTTCAATAATTTTTCCGGCCTGGTAAAGAATATTAAAGATGTAAATATTTACGAAGAAGGTAAATACAAAGCCGAAAAACTGAATGTCTGGGGCATCAGTGATAAAAATTTATTCCTGGAAGCAAATTCCGTTTTAGCGCAGGAACGGAAACCTTTTTTTGCCATTATTCAAACGGCAGATAACCACCGTCCCTTTAACATTCCTGTAGAAGACACAGATTTTAAACCCCGGAATATAGATGAAGAAAGTTTAAAAAAATATGGGTTCGAATCTCTCAAAGAATTTAATGCTTTCTCATATACAGATTATTGTTTCCGGCATTTTATAGAAGCTGCAAAAAAAGAAACATATTTTGAGAATACTATTTTTGTTTTCGTGGGAGATCATGGCGTGGAAGGCAATGCATCTGGCATTTATCCCGATGCGTGGACAGAACAACGTCTGAGTGATGAGCACGTGCCGCTGCTGTTTTACGCCCCGGCATTACTGGCACCCAAACTGCACCGGGAAACAGTTTCACAGGTAGATGTACTGCCTACTATTGCTGGTATGATACAACAGCCTTATCATAACTACACGCTGGGCCGTGATGCACTAAGCCCTTTGCAGCGGGAAAGAGCAGCTTTCATCATTTATCATGCCCCCGGCTGGATCGGCATCGTAAATGATAGTTTTTTTTACCGCAAAAACATCCGCATAAAAAAAGAAGAATTAGTATCGGTTACGGGTAACCGCTTAAACCTTTCGCAAGCCCAGCAGGATTCCGTACGGAATCATCTTTCCCGTTTGACTACGGCATATTATGAAACAGCCCGGTGGATGTTACTGCACAACAAACCGGATTAACGTATTTTCTCAGCTATCATCACCAGGCGTGGAGAATGTTTCACATCGAAACGGGAGAAATTATAATCTCCAAAAACTTCCTTTACCTGCAGCCCCTGGTACGCAAACATTTCTGTAAAATCACCCAGGGAAAATTTGGAAACTTTTTCTGTAAAGATTAAAGGCTCGGACATTCGTTCATCCTCTACCACTATTTTTTTATAAAAATGATGTTCATCATACCATTTGGTGATGATAAAACGGATGCCGTCAATTTCTTTTTCTGACAGGTGCGTGGTATGGTCTTCTGCATAGTGAACATTCAGGTAGTCCATAACAAATATGCCATTCATTTTTAATGCCCCCGCTATGGTTCGGATAGCATTATCATTTTCTCTTTGTGTATTGAAATAACCAAAACTGGTGAAAAAATTAAAGGCATAATCAAAATAATTTATCCAGAAATGCAGGCGCATATCGTGCTGGTAAAAATGCAGGTTTTCTTTCTCCTGCTCCAGGGCTTCTTTTATACTTTCCGCACTTAAATCTATTCCTGTAGTGTCATAGCCCATAGAAGCGAGTTGCATAGAATGCCGTCCTTTTCCGCAGGCTACATCCAGCATAGCCGCACCGGCAGCCGGTGACAGGTAATCTACAAGTTTGTGAATGAAAGCTGCGGCTTCTGTTTCATCACGGTGAAAATAAAGCAGGTGGTAATAGGGTGAGTCAAACCAGTTCTTAAACCAGGGTTCCATGCGCCAAAGGTAGTTGTAATTGCTTTTCATTGGTATTCCCCCCGCAACATGCTTATCTTTGCCATCCCTAAAATAATGATGAAAAATGGCCTTGATTAAAAGTATTTCCGGCATCCGTGGCACTATAGGCGGTATTCCCGGGGATAACCTGACACCTCCTGATATTGTAAAATTTACAGCTGCTTATGCTACCTGGATAAAGAGCCTTGTAGAAACCGGGATAGATGCAAAACCAAAAATAATTGTGGGGCGGGATGGTAGAATGAGTGGCCCTATGGTAGAAAGCCTGGTTATAGCCACACTAACGGGAATGGGTATAGATGTTATCAATCTTGGTTTAAGCACCACACCTACAGTAGAAATGGCTGTCAGCTTTTTATCTGCCAATGGAGGTATCATACTTACTGCCAGCCATAATCCTAAAGAATGGAATGCTTTGAAATTATTGAATGGCGACGGAGAATTTATAAATGCTGCTATCGGCCAGCAAATTTTGGATACTGCAGAAGCCGGTGATATGGTTTTTGCCACAGTAGATAAATGTGGTACGGTGGTAGAAAATGGGGACATGTTGCAAGCCCATATAGAAGCCATTCTCCAGCACCCGGCTGTGGATAAGGCAGCCATTGCTGCTGCGAATTTTCATATTGTTGTAGATCCTGTAAATAGCAGTGGTGCCCTCGCGGTGCCGGCCTTGCTGGCATCTTTAGGTGTAGAAACGGTAACCCTCATCAATGCAGATATGCATGGCCGCTTTGCGCATAATCCGGAGCCCTTGCCGGAAAATTTAGCAGATCTGAGCCAGGAAGTGATAAAGCAAAAAGCCAGTTTAGGTATTGCCGTAGATCCGGATGTAGACCGCCTGGCTTTTGTGTGTGAAGATGGAAGTATGTTTGGCGAAGAATATACACTCGTGGCTGTGGCAGATTATGTGCTAAGCCGAACGCCGGGGAATTCGGTAAGTAATATGAGCAGCACGCGGGCTCTGCAGGACATAACGGAGAAGCATAGGGGTAAATATTTTCCCAGTGCCGTCGGTGAGGTGAACGTGGTGCAAAAAATGAAAGCAGAAAATGCTGTTATCGGTGGCGAAGGTAATGGAGGTATAATTGTCCCTGATTTGCATTATGGCCGGGATGCTTTGGCAGGCATTGCAATTTTTCTTACGCACCTGGCCACGAGTGGAAAAAGTATAAAGAAATTGCGGAATACGTACCCGCAATATTTCATCAGCAAGAATAAAATTAACCTCGAAAACGGCCTGGATCCTTTGGCAGTTTTTTCCCGCCTGAAAGAAAAATACCGTAATAACCCGGTGAATACGGAAGACGGGCTTAAAATAGAGTTTGATAAGGACTGGGTGCACCTCCGCACCAGCAATACGGAACCCATCATCCGCATATACGCGGAAAGCAGCCTGGAAACTACGGCAGATAACATTGCCATGCGCCTTATGAAAGACATTCGGGAAGCCATGGCGGATTAAATCGTTTGATAGCATTCAAATGCAGCATATATGAAGAGAATTTATTTTGACAATGCGGCCACAACGTCTTTGGATCCCCAGGTGCTGGAAACCATGATGCCTTACCTCACGGAAAAATTTGGTAATCCTTCTTCTATTTATTCTTACGGGAGAGAAACTAAAATGGCTATTGAAACGGCCCGCAAGTCTGTGGCTAAAATGCTGAATGCACACCCCGCAGAAATATTTTTCACCAGCGGTGGCACAGAAAGCAGCAATACCGCCATTCAGGCTGCGGTACGGGACCTTGGGTGCAAACATATTATTACTTCTAAAATAGAGCATCATGCTGTGTTGCATACGGTAACGCATTTAGATAACCTGGATCTTGTAAATGTGAGTTATGTAAAACTCTTGCCGGGTGGACATGTGGACCTGGAAGACCTGGAACAATTATTAGCAGAAAGTAAGGAGAAAACGTTGGTGACACTCATGCATGCAAATAATGAAATTGGTAACCTGTTGGATATAGATGCCGTAGGTAAACTTTGTAAAAAATATAAAGCCATTTTTCACAGCGATACGGTGCAGACAGTCGGGCATTTTCCCCTGGACCTGCGCAATACACCGGTGCATTTTATTACTGCTGCGGCACATAAATTTCATGGGCCAAAAGGTGTGGGCATGTTGTATATAAATGAGAATGTAAAAATTGAACCCTTTGTACATGGCGGCGGGCAGGAAAGAAATATGCGGGCCGGTACCGAAAACCTGTATGGTATTGTTGGCTTTGCCGCAGCCCTGCAAATGGCTATTGACCGCCAGGAAGAAGACCGGGAATACATCAGCGGGTTAAAAAAATATATGCATGACCAACTCAATGATAAAATAAAAAACGTTGGTTTTAATGGGGATACTTTTGGTAAGTGCCTTTATACGGTCTTAAGCGTCTGCTTTCCCAAAACAGAAAAATCAGAGATGATTTTATTCAATTTAGATATCAATAATATCTGTGCCAGTGGCGGAAGCGCCTGCACCTCGGGGGCAGAGCAAGGCAGCCATGTCATTCGCTCGGTTAATAATAATCCCAACCAGGTGACAGTGCGTTTTAGTTTCTGCCGCCACAATACCCGCGAAGAAATAGACGAGGTAGTAAGCCGCCTGGCGGAAATGATTTAGTCCATTTTATGGTAGCCCAAAAGTGCAGTGAGTGAACCGGGTAACACGGGAAGCTTTCTCCTGTCGATGAGGAAACTGTTGAGTTGCGCAATTTCTTTAAAAATATAATGTTTATCCATAGCACCTTGCAGGTAGCCCGCACCGGTACTTCCGCCAGTTCCAATGCGTGAGCCTATCATGCGCCTTACCATATTGATGTGCCGGCTGCGCCAGTTTCCCAATTCATTATCAATTTCTAGCAGTGTGTCTAATAACTGGAACGGCAGTTCCAGCATAGGGTAACCGCGGTAGCAAAAAATAAACAGCGCCGCCCGTGCGGCTTTAGCGCTCAACGTTCTGTCTTCACTATCAGCTAAAAATATTTTGTCGAATAACGCTGCATTATTGGCTTCTGCTTCTGCCAGGCTTTTTATATAAATGTGGCGGTAGAGTTGCCAGAAATAGGGTAAGCCATTTACTCTAAAATCCGCGGTCAGGGGTTCTGCATCCTTCCAATAAGTATCATCATCTAAAAAAGGCATGCGTTCCAGCCAGGCATTTACCAGTTCTATTAATGATTTTTGTTCCTCTGCGTTTTTAATGATTTCTATTTCCGGCTCTTTCAATTGGGATGTGTAATAATGCAGGCCATGCCGCTGTTCAAATTTTAAACCTAGCCTGGCTTCAATTACTTTAAACTGCCAGCTTTGGAAACCAGAAGCCGGACGCAACATATCCCTAAAATCCAGGAAGTCCATGGGCGTCATGGTTTCTATAATATCAATCTGGTGTACCAGCACTTTGAGAATGGTAACAATGCGTTTCATGCGATGAACAACCGTTTGGAGTTCCGGGGAGTTGTCATTGAGCGCTGGTTTTTCCAGGGTAGCATTCACGGCTTCCAGTTCGAATAAAATTTGTTTAAACCACAATTCATAGGCCTGGTGAATGACGACAAAAAGCATTTCATCATGTGCTTTTTCCGGCCCGGTAAAACTTACCGGGTGCTGGGCATCCAGTAATTTTTCCAGCTGAAGATAGTCACCATAATAAACAGGGGTATGCGCCATAACCGGTTATTTTTTCTGCAATGTACAAAGGGCAGGTTTATCTTATCAATATAACGGTGCCCTTCCGGGAAATACGGATGTTGGTATCCGTATGAATATAATTTAAAAACCAGACATAAGTGCCGGGGTCAGCGCCTTGCCCACGAACTTTGCCATCCCATTGTTGCTGCCAGTTATTCGTGTAAAATACCCGTTGGCCAAAGCGGTTGAACACAGCAAACGTTAAGTCTTTTGCTTTATAGGCATTCAGCGGATATAAATAATCATTCAGTCCATCACCATTAGGGGTAAACGCAGAGGGTACATCTATGTAACAATTATTAATAACTTTTATAAAATGCCGCACAGAATCGTAACAGCCATAACGATTATGTACAATTAATTTTACGGGAACATTACGGGTGTTAGAGGTGACGGGGTATACCTGAGGCGAAGGGTCACGCAGGATGCTGGTATTACCATTTCCAAAATCCCAACGGTAATCCAGGATATTGCCTTCACTTTGGTTTTTGAAAGACGCGGGTTCCAGCGGGCATATAAATGAACTTGTTGTAAATGCTGCCACGAGGAGGTTATCGAAACTTAATTTCTGAGAACTCGTATCACTACAAACGCCATTGCTGACAATAAGCGTTGTTATTTTATCCCGGAAATTCCTGTAAATCGCCACCGGGTTTTGAATATCTGATGTTTGTAAACTATCGAATGTCCAGTGCCAAAAATTAACCTGGTTGCCGCCAGGGTGAAAATAGCTGACACTGTTTTCACTGCAACCCAAAACTTTTGAGAATGTAAAATCTGCATTCACAGTATCTTTTATGGTAAACCGGATGGATGATTCCGGGGTCTCCAGGCCACATTCATCTACAATAGAATTTCCGTCAAATCCTTTTTTAAGCGTAACGGTATAAACGCCGCCTTTTACCAGGGGTTGGGAAAAAGTTAAGCCAATGATTTTAGAATAATTATTTGAACAAAGCATATTGGCCCCGGTTATAGTAGCTGGTGAGGGCCCGCTTAATATAAATTCCCCGCCGGCAGGGTCAACACTGCCACATTGAATATTTTTATTAAAATAAAGATTCAATCCTTTCGGGGCGCAGCCAGGCACCTCAATGCTGTCCATAGCAGTAGGTACTAATTGTATAACCGTAAAAGAAAGCGATTCATTTACCGGCACCCCGCGGTCACAATTATCCAGGATGGTATTATTATCGGAACCGATTACGGCTTTAATTGTATAGGTGCCGGGCGGCAAAGGGTTGCTCAGGTAAACAATTAAGGAATCCGTATCGAACCCATTGGTACAACCGGTGCCTTTAATACTGGTGATAGCGGCCGCCGTAGAGTTTAATGAAAAATCTGAACCATTTGGTGCCAGGCTGTTGCACTTCATTTTCTTATTCAGCTTTATCCTGATTTCTTTGGCATCACAATTTACTTCCAGGGATTTAAGATGCGGTAATAAGGGATCTGTAATGACAGCCGTGCCACCGGAGAATGATAGATCGTAACCCGCAGTACTTCTTGACCAGTTTGTAACCATTAAAATATATTCATGTGTATTGGCAATGGTCGGCATTACATTAAATGGTGAATTACCCGGTGATGATCCTTCACAATGAACGTTCCCGACGCCACCGGCCCTACAACCAGTAGGAGAATTTGGAAATTCTGCAGCACTGCTACTTGCACCATAAATATTTACAGAAACTGCTAAGGATGCGTTTGAGAAAACATCATTGGGATTTCTGCCTGTTATATCAAATAAAACCCAATCATAATCGTCCGAAGCCGATAACCCGGATATAAGAAATCCCAAACTGCCTGTTTGATAACAGGTAAACTTATACCAGAATGAACTGCTTGAAGTAATACCAATCTGGCAACTAGTTTGAGCAATATCACTGCCAGCGCAATTAACGACTTGATCTTGATGAAATACAGATGTGCCACAAACTGGAATTGCTTTATCTGGTGTCATTCCAAGCATTGTACAGGGTTGTGCAAACAGTTTAGCAGCCGGCAAAAGAATTATAAAAACTATGAAAATATATTTGTACATGTTCCTCTTCAAGAGGCAATAATTAAAGCAGGCGCTGCAAGCTGGAAAGTTATTTTATCTTACTTTTTATCTCCTGCAGTTTAAGCAACGCTTCCACAGGGGTCAGGCGGTTTATATCTGCATCTACCAGCAATTGGCGTATCTCTTCAAATGTTGCCGAATGTGCATCAAAGATACTTAACTGTAATCTGGGCTGGTTCAGGTTTTTTACTTTTTGGCCTATACTGGTATGAACGGCGGGCGCCCCTTCCATTTCATCTTCCGGCGTAGCATTTTTTTCTTCCAGTTGCAGCAGGATTTCTTTGGCCCGTTCAATCAGTTCCGGTGGCATACCAGCCATGCGGGCCACGTGAATACCAAAGCTGTGAATACTGCCACCCGGCGCCAGTTTGCGCAGGAAAATAATTTTATTACCTGCTTCGCGGTTGGTAACATGAAAGTTTTTTATACCCGAAAATTTATTCTCCAGTTCATTCAATTCATGATAGTGCGTGGCAAACAGCGTACGGGGTTTCTCCGGTGCCTGGTGCAGGAATTCTGCAATGCTCCAGGCAATTGAAATACCATCGTATGTAGAAGTGCCCCTGCCAATTTCATCCAGGATAATGAGGCTGCGGCTCGTGAGGTTATTGAGGATACTGGCCGTTTCATTCATCTCTACCATGAAAGTACTTTCCCCGCCACTCAGGTTATCTGATGCACCCACGCGGGTAAAAATTTTATCGGTAAGCGGTATCTGCGCCTTAGAAACCGGCACAAAACTGCCCATATGCGCCATGAGTGTAATGAGTGCGGCCTGGCGGAGGATGGCAGATTTACCACTCATATTCGGGCCCGTAAGAATAATGATTTGTTGCTCTGTTTTATTCAGTTCAATATCATTGCTGATATACATTTCCCCCGGGGGTAAATTTCTTTCAATTACCGGGTGGCGGCTATCCTTGAGTAAAAATGTTTCGCCAGTATGTATCTCGGGTTTTTTATAATTGTTTTGCAATGCCGTAGCAGCAAAGGACGTGAGGCAATCCAATACCGCCATTATGTGACCGTTCACCTGCATGGGAGAAATATAATCCTGCAATTCTGTGAGCAGTTCCTGGAATAACTGTTGTTCAATGGCCAGAATTTTATCTTCTGCTCCCACTATTTTTTCTTCATATTGTTTCAGCTCCGGCGTAATGTATCGCTCTGCATTAACCAGGGTTTGTTTTCTTATCCATTCTACCGGCACCCGGGGTTTGTGCAGGTTGGTCACTTCCAGGTAATAGCCAAATACATTGTTGAAGCCGATTTTTAAACTACTGATGCCGGTGGCCTGGGCTTCTTTTTGTTGCAGTGCAACAAGGTAATCTTTGCCTCCTGTGGCAATGTTTCTTAATTCATCCAGTTCAGCATGAATGCCTTTGGCTATGAGGTTCCCTTTGGAAATATTTACCGGCGGGTTTTCCTGAATTTCCTTTTTTATTTTATCTTGAATATAGGTGCAGCCATTCAGGGCATCGCCAAGTCGTTTCAGGTATTCACTACCGGACTGGCTGCATATTTTTTTAAGCCCCTCCGTGTGGTGTAAGCCTCGGGCTACCTGCAGTACTTCACGCGGATTGATTTTTTTTAATGGGATTTTTGCGGCAAGTCTTTCCACGTCACCCGCCTGTTTTATATGTTGTATAATGGCCTGCCGCTCATCTGTTTCCCGGATGAAATATTCCACCACATCAAGTCTTTCCTGTATGGAGATGATATTATTCAGCGGCATGAGCAACCAGCGCTTGAGCAGGCGGGCACCCATAGGAGAGACAGTATGGTTCAGCGTTTTATAAAGCGTGTTATCGTCACCGTTACCTATCAGCTCCAGGTTGCGTATGGTGAACCGGTCCATCCACAAATGTTCATCTTTATTGATGCGCTGCAGGGAGGTGATGTGTTGGAGGTTTGGGTGCTCGGTATCTTTAAGATAATGTAAAATGGTACCGGCAGCAATAATGCCATGGCTGAGATTTTCTGCGCCAAACCCCTTCAGGCTATGGGTGCCAAAATGATTGAGTAATAATTCTGTGGTATAGGCTTCCGTAAATATCCATTCGTCTAATGTGTAGGTGAAAAAGTTAGGCCCAAAATGTTCTTTGAACATTTTCTGTTTATTACGCTGAAATATCACTTCTGCCGGTTGCAGGCTTTGCAATAATTTATCGGTGTATTCCCGGTCACCTTCTGTTATAAAAAATTCTCCGGTAGAAATATCTGCAAAGGAAATCCCGATGAGCGTGTCTGTAATGTGAAGTGCCGCCAGGAAATTATTGTTGTTATGATCCAGCAATTTATCATTCGTGGCTACACCTGGGGTAACTAATTCCGTTACGCCACGTTTTACAATGCCTTTGGCCTGTTTGGGATCTTCCAGCTGATCGCATATGGCTACCCGGTAGCCAGCTTTCACCAGTTTATGTAAATAGGTATCCAGGGCATGATGGGGAAAGCCCGCCAGTTCAGATGAAGCAGCATTGCCATTATTCCTTTTGGTAAGGGTTATACCCAATACACGTGACGCCAACACCGCATCCTGCCCAAATGTTTCGTAAA
>JBDSWG010000274.1:0-4844 GCA_039926825.1 Ferruginibacter sp. | reverse complement strand
CTAAAGAAGGAATGAATGGTTCAATGCGGTAGCTGTAAGGATGCTGCAAACTATAATGAGTGCGGGAGATGCCTTTCAGGAAAATGTCCTGCGGCTTAAACCTACCCTGCCGCTTTTTAAGCGAATCAATACTGGATGAAGTCAAGACAGAGTCCTGTGCCCGCCTGAAGATACTGTCTTTGATATAATAATCTTGTAATTCCTCGGGTTCTAATGGAACCGGGCGCACACTATCCCAATAATCAGTTGTTTTTTTGTTTACTGCTGTATCATATTTGATTACAATCCTGTCAAAAAACTTCCTGTCAAATTTTTCTTTGATCTCATAATCATTATAAACCGTAAGAAAATTTCCGGTAATATCTATGCCCAGTTGTTTCAGGCTGAAATGGATTACCTGGTTTTTTACCATCCAGGTTGCGTTACTCACGGGAAGGTATAGCTGCTTTACCTGCAGGCTGTCCAGCAGTTGCAATTGAGCTGTTTTGGTAAGCCACAAATCAAAACTATGAATGCGCCACTCGCCATCTTCTATATTGATAATACCGTTGAAAAGTGGTTCATATTTTCGACGAGGTATTACCCGTATGCTGTTTATAGCGTTCCCGTTTTCCCAGAAAGTTCCTAAAAATTTGTAGCGGTAATAATTCAGAGCGCCATCCGCAATGGGAGATATAAAACCACGTGGATTCAACTTTTCACTAAAAACCTGAACATTATTATTGTATAAAGAAATTACAGCGGGAAAAGTAAAACCAAAACTATTGCTGCCACTCACCCGGCTGCTATTTACTTCCAGTTTAAATTTTTCGGGTAATTGCCGGTACAACACAGACTGTGATTCAGAAAGATAAATAATCCCCTTACCGGCGCTATCTAAACCCATATCTTTCCTATCGGCATCTTTAATTTTTTTTCCCAGGATTCTTTTGGGAAGGCTCCGAAGTTTTATTAAATCTTTTCCATATAAATCCGCCTTAAATGCTTTCACTTCATTCAGGTAGTAGCTACGTTTTCTAATTGCCTGGCGAATGATTTCATATGCCGGGTCTTCAGCCCCTGTTTTTATTACGACTTCGTTCAAACTAAAATCCAGGCGTTTTAAAGTAAAATTAATCTCGATATCAGTTTTATTTTCTATTTGCTTTTCCTGCGTTTCATAACCAATAGACTGGCAAACAATAATATATTTCCCGGGAGTGAGGGTGAAAGAGAATTTTGCCTGGTTGTTGGCGCTGGTTCCTTTGCTGGTACCCTTCACCGTTATAGAAGAAAAAGGAAGCGCTTCCCCGGATTCATTGGTGACCATACCATTGATTTTCTGCGCCCGGGAAAATGAAACCCAGGACAACAAAAGAATTGTAAAGAATAATTTCATAAGCAGTAAAAGCCGAAATTAATTGCTTAACTGTTAGGGAAAGGCTAAATTAAATTGCACGGGGTTGAAAAAGTAAAGCAGCTGATAATGCTGAAAGACCCGATATAATAGCGCCGGTAATTGCTGTCATTAAAATCAGCAGGATAGGATTTACATTAAATAAAAGAATAGATACCTTGTTTGCCAAAATGTTCTCATTTGCATTTGTTATAAAAAAACTGAGCAATGCCCAGAGAATAAAAATGCCGGCAAAAGCACTCAGGAAAGATAACCCGGCACGCTGGCGTACCAGGAGGGCAGTGGCAAAAGCAGCCAGGGCAATCGTCCACCAGGGAAAATATAAACAAAGTGCATAGGAAAGTCCGGCCGTAAGTATAAGGGCTAATAAAAATTTCATTCGCTTATTTTGAAAAGTTAAGTGTCCATTTTGCATGCAGGCTTTTCCGATCTTCCTGCTTCATTATATTCAACGTATAATATTCACCTGCCACCCAGGTATTTACAAAATTATCATAGAAGCGGCTGCCGGGGTTTCCACTTTGCCCGCCGGGATATACACCATAGGCTTCGGTTTCCGGTGTCAGGCTTACAATCATCCGCCAGCTTGGGCCATGTTTTTCTTTTGTGGCATTAATGCTATGTGTACCTCCGCCAATGGGCAGATGGAGGCGGCTGAAGGCATCCAGCTTCGCCAGGTGATTTACCCGTGTATCCTTGTACAGGCCCCAGGCCAGGCGGTTAATTTTTTGCAGGGAATCAAGAGCAGGCACCGCTGCATTAAATGCACGCATCACAATATCCTCTATGGTTTCCTTCGCGGGAGTGTTTATATCGTCTATAAATTTATACGTGCTATCACGTGTAAGGGCTTGCTGCAGCGTGCTTTCATAAGGTTGCATAGTAGGTACAGGCGCTGTAGCCAATTCATCTGCATAAACATTTTTTTGCAGGCTCTTCCAGGCAAAGTCAAAAACTGTAGCGCCTTTTTCGGTAATATCATTCCTCAGGTTCCAACTGGTAAGCATATCATAGTAGGCTTTGCCTTCATCACTGAGTTGACCGCGATTAAGATATTTAATAAAGATGGGCCGGGCCATTTCTGCAAACACATTGTAATTATCTGTTTGCATCTTCTTCATATCGTCTACGGTTACACGCTGCATGGATGAGAGCATGCGGTTAATAATATATCCCCTGTAAATGGGGTAATCGCGGCCCAGGTAATACGGGTATGTTGCATCAGCAGGCGGTTGATTGGCACTGCTCACAAAACCTCTTTCGGGGTTATATTGAAAAGGTGTAGAACTGTCTGGAATCAGGTATTGCCAGAGATAAGTACTATCCCGGCCGGGCATCACAAAATCTCCCTGACCCTTCCATTTAGCCGGCCAGGCACCCTGGGTACGTAAAGCAATATCTCCATCCTTATCTGCAAACACAATATTCTGACCGGGACTGCTGAAATTATTGGCTGCTTTTAAATAATCCTGGTAATTTTTTGCTGCATCCATTCCCAGCAGGCTTTTAAATTCATTGCTGGGATCATGCGCTTTCCACCTTACCGCCAGGTTGCGGGTGTTGCCTTTTACTTTTCCACCGAAATTTTTATCATACATCACCGGGCCGATAACGGTATATGCCACCGTATCCAGGAAATCTGCAGTACCGGCAACGGGTATACGCTCAATACGAAAATCTGTCTTCAGCCATTTGCCGGCAAACCAATATTCCTGCCGGCTCTCATCCCGAAACTGGATCTCATAATAGTCTCTAACATCTCTTCCACCATTGGTAAAACCCCAGGCACAATTATCATTAAAGCCAATGACAACTCCGGGGGCTCCGGGAAAACTGACGCCATAAGCATTGTACGTTGGTGTATGAATTTGAATCTCGAACCAGAGCGAAGGCAGGTTAAGGCCCAGGTGGGGGTCATTGCAAAGAATAGGATATCCTGTAGCAGTGCGTGAGCCACTCACGGCCCAGTTGTTACTACCATTATTTCGATCCGGTTTGTTATCAATAATGTGAAGACTGTCTTTAAAATATAGGGAATCTGCGTCTGCAGGTATCTTGAAAGGATTAGTTAAGGTCCCGTAAATAGTGCCTTTGCTGATGATCGGGTCCATACTATCCTGCGCAGACGGATATAGAAGGTCAAAATCTTCGCGGCTGAAATAATCCCGGGCATTGGTCATCTCTACATCATGCTCGGAAGAGGATAATTCATAGGCCATATTTTTTATGAACAATGCCGTCCTAAGGTTCGACCATTTTTCCGGACGGAAATTCATGAGTTTATATTCCAGCGGAAGCGTACTTGCCGTTAATGTTTCGATGTAAGAATTTACCCCAGCCGTGTAAGCATCACAGGCCGATTTGGTGACCGGGTCATTTTCAATTTCCCGTAAGGAATTTTCTGCAGCATACACCATACCGAGTCGGCGGAACTCACGGTCATGCTCAAGCGCTTTTTTACCGGCAAATTCACTGGCACGGCCGGCGGCAAATCGTGTTTGCAAATCCATTTGCCATAGGCGGAACTTAGCATGCAGGTAGCCTTGCACAAAATATGCGTCATTTTCCTGCTCTGCAAATATGTGCGGCACCAGCCTTTCATCCAGGTAAACAGTCGTTTTGCCCGCGAGATTCGGAAAAGAAAGATTACCGGAATAATCATAATCTACCGGTTCTGCATTTTGCCAGAAACCATGCTGAGGGCTTAGGAAACTGCCCAAGGCAACGGGTGTAAGCCAGGTCGTATTCAAAATAAAGACGAGGGCCAGGGTTATTAATGCAGTAAATATTCCAGCAAAAAGGCGCATAAGATTAGTTGAGAAATGTAAATTTATCAAAATAATATAAGGCTATAGGTTTTAACTTTGCAGCGGCTTCTGCACCCGGTTTTAATATGACTGAATTAAGTGAACATACCCGAAATATCCTGGGGCTTCAATTGCCTACAGACCCTCGTTGGGTAAACCTGGCAGCAATACAATTGCAGGATATTTTGACAGACCATGCATACTGCGAACAGAAAGCAGCAACCACCTGCATTACCTTAATCACTAAAAATCCTGAAAAAGAATTACTGGTAAAAGAACTGGCTCCCATTGTAACAGAAGAATGGGGGCACTTCCGCATGGTACTGGCTGAACTGCACCGCCGAAACCTTTTACTGGGCAGGCAGCGAAAAGATGTTTATGTAAATAATCTTTTAAGCTTTCAGAAAAAAGGCGGCAGCCCGGAAGAAAGGTTTTTAGACCAGATGCTTACTATGGCTTTGATAGAAGCCCGCAGTTGTGAAAGGTTTAAGCGCCTGAGTGAAGGGCTGGAAGATGAATATATGCGAAATTTTTACCGCAGGTTTATGGAGTCTGAAGCCGGCCATTATACTTTATTCATTAACCTGGCAGAACATTATATTGAAAAGCCTTTAGTCCGCCGCCGTTGGGCGGAATGGCTG
>JBDSWG010000273.1:0-9457 GCA_039926825.1 Ferruginibacter sp. | reverse complement strand
GTACACGTGTAGATGGCATCTATTCTGCAGATCCGGAAAAAGACCCTACGGCTACCCGTTATGGTAAAATATCTTTCGCGGAATGTATTTCCAAAAACCTGAAAGTGATGGATATGACGGCTTTCACCTTGTGCATGGAAAACGAACTTCCCATTGTTGTTTTTGATATGAATAAACCCGGCAACCTGCTCAGTGTTGTTACAGGCGAAAAAGTGGGTACACTGGTAAGCTAAATAATTAAAGATTATCGAGGTATTGTTTAATTGCATCCAGGTTGGTTTTGATGGGTGTCATAACAACTTTTTGTGGTTCCCCATTTATATTTCCATTACCCGTTGTAACGATACTGCTGGCAAAATAATAATCTTCTACCTGGCGGCTGAGGACAATAACAGTAACTTCTGTTCCAGGCACTAATGGCAATGATTGAAATATTTTTCCCGATACAACAGGCTCCATAACGCTCACGGTTACCTGGTTATTAAAGCAAACAAACACCATCGTATTGGCATTTGTATAATTCGATGGTAGAACGGGTGACAGGCGAACGGTTGGCGTGCTATTACCCGCGGGCCTGCCGGCATTTAGCCATCCAAAATGGGTGCTTAATATTTCAAGGCCATTTCCACTTCTTACAACTTTATTATAAGCTGTATCAGCATTTAACGTCCAGTTAGATAGCGATGGGGAAAGACCAGTGAGATGGTATAGTTTTAAATCACCTGTAGTATTGTTAGGTGAAATATTTATGCTAATCCTTGTGGCAGGTGCCAATAGTAATTCCGCAGAATCCTTCCGGGCAGAAACCAATACTTCTCCTGCAGTTTGCAGGTGTAAACCATCACTAACAGTAGGAAAACCGCTTCTTATTATTTCTCCTTTTTTTCTTAATAACCTGGTACGAATAAAAATTGAATTTTGGGGAATAGCACCCGTAATTGTTCTCAACGCATTAGCAGGTATATTCACTTCAATTCCTTCCGGACTTACATAATGTAATAAAGTGCCGGATACAATATTTACAGCATCTTCCCTTGGTGGCAATAATAAATGTGCTCTTAAAGTTGCCACCGGCAAATCAGCAGAGATGGTGCCCACCCAGGTGGTATCCGGACCGGCAAAACCATTATTTTGAAGACTATACTCCAGTACACTTTTCTGGCAACTGCTCATTATAAACATCACTGCAGAAAAGGTAAGAAGGAAGTTTTTATTTTTTAAAATGAACATTTTTTAATGTTTGTACGAAATAAGAGGTTGTGGTCTGCCGTTTCGTTGCCTAACGCAGATCCATTCGGAGGCCAATCCGCAAACCCGTTGTATTGAATTTTTGTTTAAGGGTTATGCCTGTTTTATTAGCCTGGTTCAGATTGTAACGCACATATGATTCTGCAAAAACATGCCATTGCTCAGAAAATTTATAATAAAGTGAAGCGGCTGCCGTAAAGCCAACGCCAACATTTGATTTGAAACCATAAGGTGAATTGGAAGCTTTACTAATGTCAACAGGGTTATTAGCAGAATCCAATACCTGCCCATTTTGCCAGCTATATATATTGATGATGGCGCCGGCATTCAGGTTGAGGTGCAATTTTTCATTTCCAAGTTCATAACCCATCACCAACGGTATATCTGCCGTGCGGTAAACATTATTACTGTGGCTGTATTTGCTGGCTTTTACACTAT
Organism: Ferruginibacter sp.; assembly: GCA_039926825.1. Lineage (GTDB taxonomy): Bacteria > Bacteroidota > Bacteroidia > Chitinophagales > Chitinophagaceae > Ferruginibacter. The sequence continues at coordinate 7,771 of JBDSWG010000273.1, read as the reverse complement.
ATGTTCCGGTAGTATCGCCATGCGTATTAATGATGTAAAAGACCTGCACCACATCGCCTACTTTATAACTAAACCTTTCGTTTACCTGGCTTAGGTTAAGACCTGTACGTATGCTCATGCTATTGCTAAACACTTTTGTAAACCGGGCACCGGCGCTATAGCCAATTTGCATCTTTGTGCTAGCTTTCCTCGCTTCGGCATAACTGCGGTTACCCGCATCCGTTATAATGCTGGTATTGAGATCCGGCCCGGCATATACCTCCAGGTATTTCTTATTACCAGAGACATTTTTTTCAATATCCGGGCAGGGCAGCGGTAAGGCTTCATGCTGAATGTATACCAGCCCGGGATTTTGCCGGGTTGTAAATTTTAACCGGCCCAGGAAAGTGTTCGCTGCGAGATAACCTGCATCGGTATATTCACCGGGTTCCATATTCGCTGCAGAAGGAGATGAATTAAAAACATTGGAGGAAGCTGCGGGTTGTTGATTAAGTACAACCTGTTGGTTTCTCTTTTTACCATCGCTCCGGTCTGCCATAGTTACAGAAGATATGGAGGTGAGACTACCTGCTGAAGCAGGGCTGACTTTGGAATCCGGGGCAGCACTGTTTTCAGAATTTTCCCGGGTGTTTTGGATAGGGATGTTTTCCTTTCCAGGAATAATATTTTTTGTAATTTTTTCCTTGTTTGAAATATCAGGTTGATAAGTGCCGGACTGAATATAAAAATATCCACCCCCTAAAAATGCCAGGAGAATAGCAGCCGCTGTGAACCCATTCCTTTGCCACCAGAAAATAAACGGCCGGTTCTTTTCTTTTTTAGCGGCAATATTATTCCAGATGTGTGGCGGCACTTCAGGAGTATAATTTTCAAAAGAAGACTTTATATGATCATCAAACGGGTTTGTACTCATACCGCAATTTTTTTGTGATTAAGCAATTGTTTTTGCAACAGGTTGCGGGCTTTTACTAACTGGCTACGACTGGTGCCGGCCTGTATCCCCAACATCTTTGCAATATCTTCATGAGCAAATCCTTCTATAACGTAAAGGTTAAAAATCAACCTGTAGCCATCCGGGAGTTTATTAATCATAAGAAGAATATCTTTTTCTGACAGGTGATGGTAAGCCGCCGGTTCGTCATAATATTCATAGGCATGTTTTTCTTCAAAATTATTTATCTCTTTAGAATACCTGGCGAGGGAATATTTTTTCAGCGCCGTATTTACAACAATTCTCCGTACCCATCCTTCAAAAGACCCTTCAAATTTAAACTGGAATATTTTGCTGAAAACTTTGATAAAGGCTTCCTGCAAAATATCTTCTGCATCTGCCGTGTTACGGGCATAACGGTTGCATACACCCAGCATAGAGGATGCATAGCGGTCGTATAACATTTTCTGGCAGGCCGCATCCTGCTTAGTACAGCCCCTGATGATGTCTTCTTCTGTCAAAAAAATAATCAATTTGGTTTTGATAGTGCGGTATTGCACATAAGATACATCTATAAGTTAAAACGTTGCCCGTGAAAAATATTGCATTTTTGGCCTGTTTGTAAGGATAATAAGCCGCCCGGCGCTTATAAATTGTCTTAATGAGCCAATTCTGGTTAAATTTGAAAATGCTTTTAGACGAGAAACTTGAGCAGGTTAATTCAGAAAAGAAATTATTAGAGATACAGGTTAAAGACCTGGATGACCTCATAACTGTAAGAGAAGAGGAATTAGATCTCTTAAGGGAGAAAGCACGGCAGGCAGTAAAAATCAAAAGCGAACTGGATATTGCAGTGAACGACATCCTTTACCTGCAACAAAGTATCGAGGATGACGAAAATGCCCGGCTTTACCCGGATTTGATTAAAAACCTGGAAGAAGACCTTGCTAAAACACTACAAAAAAATCATGAACACCAGAATCAATTAAAAGAACAGGCCATCCTGGCTACTCAACTCAAGCTTACAGAAGAAGAATTGGATACAGCCATGGATTATTATTCTAAATACCGAAAGGCTAATTTAAAAATAACCTCTCTTACATGTGACCTGGAACTTGCCGTCATTGAACTCGATGATGTAAAAAAAAAACTAGAGGCTTTAACCCTCCTGTTTGATGAAGCAATGAAATTAAATTCTTCAGCCGGTTGAAATTATTTTATGAAAGAAATCTCTGCTATACGAAAAGAATATGCGTTGCAATCTTTTGATGAGAAAGATGCGAACGATAATCCTTTCCTGCAATTTGAAATATGGTGGCAACATGCAGCCGCAAGCGCAATAGAAGAATTAAATGCGATGTCTTTGGCTACAGCCGGGACTGATGGAAAACCTTCTGCCAGGATTGTCTTATTAAAAGGGTATGATGAAGACGGGTTTATTTTTTATACTAATTATGAAAGTCATAAAGGCCGGGAACTTGCAGAAAATCCATTTGCCGCTATGATATTATTCTGGAAGGAACTTGAGCGGCAGGTAAGGGTAGAAGGCAGGGTGGTAAAAATTCCGTCAGCTGACAGCGATGAATATTTTGCCTCCCGCCCCAAAGGTAGCCAGTTAGGGGCCCTGGTTTCGCCGCAAAGCCAGGTAATAAAAAACAGGGATGTTCTTGTAAATAAATTAGAAGAAGTAACAGGAAAATATGAAGGGGAAACTTCAATACCACGGCCGCCTCATTGGGGTGGGTACAGGATAATACCCTCTATGATAGAATTCTGGCAAGGACGAAGGAACAGGCTGCACGACCGTATTCAATACCTGCGTAAGGGGGAGAGCTGGGAGCATCACCGCCTGGCGCCATAAAAAAAGTGGAACATGTTATTCAACAAATTCCACCATTCTGAAAAAAAACGTAAAACTATTTAGCTTTTGCAGCAGCTTCTTTCTTCGGAGCTGTTTTTGTTTTTGACGGCCTCTTTTTTCCGAAAGAGCCCGCTGTAATTTTTCCTTTTTTAGTTTTGATATCTCCGCGTCCCATGATAATTTATTTTAAGTGTAATTGAGTATAAAAAAAGCAAGATACACCATGCATCTTGCTTTACTTAATGTTGTTGTGCCATTAGATCTTTGAAGAGAGTTCTTTACCAGCTTTAAACTTGGCAACTTTCTTAGCTTTAATTTTAATAACAGCACCTGTTTGTGGGTTACGACCGTTACGTGCTGCTCTTTTAGAAACAGAGAAAGTACCGAAGCCAACTAAAGTTACTTTGTTACCACTCTTAAGTGTTTTAGTTACTGCCTCAATAAAAGAATCTACTGATGCATTCGCCTGTGTTTTTGTTATGCCTGCATCGTCAGCAATTTTTGCAATTAATTCCGCTTTGTTCATAATTTGATTTTTGAAATTTTAGTAAAACAAATATAAAAGGTTTTTGATTGTAACAAAATTTTTTTCTTCATTTTTTCTTTCCTAAAATATGGCTGCAAATCAATACCCGCAAGTGTTTTAGCCATTCTTAACAGATGATTAATGGGATGTGTCCTGCTGCGTCATCGGCTGAAATGCCCGTCGGTATTGAGTTTCACCTATATAACTGCGCAAATCCTTTGCCGATGCGGTTTGCGTTATGCGAGGTGGTAATTATAATCTACTTTAGAGAAAATATTATTTTTTTGCACAATTAGTTCACAAGTTGCATAAGGGAGCGGAAACCGATAAATTTAGTGCCCCATTTTTCAAAACTTTTATCCCTCAACATCGGTGCATGACGCTCAATATACGCTTCGTATTTTTCCCTTTTCCCGGTTTCATATTGAATGGTGTGTGTTATGCCATCTTCTTCCTCATCCAGGAGGCGCAATATCCTGAAGTTATTAAAATATCCGGTAGCCATAACCTCCGGAATATGTTCTTCTTTAAGCCATTTCAACCACGCATCTGCTATAGAAAATTCAACTTTTATAGTCACATTGTAAACAATCATCTTTTATAATTTTAGCTCTGCAAAAATGGGGCAGTGATCGCTATGCAATATATTCGGATAGATAGCGGAAGCAATTAAATTTTTCTCCAGTGCCTTTGTAATACTGATGTAGTCTATCCTCCAGCCTTTGTTGTTCAGGCGCACACTGGGGAATCGCTGGCTCCACCAGGTGTAATGATGTGGCTCTTTATTCAGTTGGCGAAAACTATCAATCCAGCCACTGCCCAAAAATTTATCTATCCAGGCTCTTTCTCCCGGCAGAAATCCTGTTGTGTTTTTATTACTCTTTGGGTCATGAATGTCCATATCCGTATGGGCAATATTATAATCGCCGCACAATATAATTTTCTTTTTTTTCTTCTTTAATTTTTCCAGGTATTCAAAAAATTCTTCCAGCCATTGGTATTTATATTCCTGGCGATGTGCCCCGGAAGTTCCGGAAGGAAAATAGGCATTTATTACCACCACATCTCCAAAATGCAATTGAATAACGCGGCCTTCAAAGTCACTCATCTCATGGCCCGTACCGCAGGTAACGAGGTCGGGTTTTATCTTTGTGAAAACGGCCACCCCACTGTAACCTTTCTTCTGGGCACAATACCAATGATAATGAAACCCTAAAGCCTCCAGCGCAGCAGTATCTATATCAGTTTCCTGTGCTTTTACTTCCTGAAGGCAAATGATATCTGCCGGGTCAGTTTTTAGCCAGTCAATAAAACCTTTTTTTATGGCGGCACGTATCCCATTTACATTGTAAGAAATGATTCTCATGATAATTATGATAAAATACAAACTTACCAACTTCAACTTAAGCTCGAACATAAAAATTTCCTGAAATCTTTGGGTGCTGCTTAAAAAAAATTATCTTACTATTTATGCAACCGGCACCCGATTTTGAATTTTTTTACCTGGATAAAATTTTGCCCCTCCTGGGTAAAATAAAACAGCTTCGGCAGCAGATGAAAAACTGGGAATGGGGCTGTGCCCTGGCGCTGATATTTACACTGGCAAATTTTCTTACCTGCCAGGGAAATACCGGTAATGAAACCTCGGGCTGGCTGGCTGGTTTTGGCGCCATAATTTTTGCGTTTTGTATATCCAGGTATGCCTACCACCGGGACAAGTACCTAGGAGAATTTAAATCTACCTGTATAAAAGAAGTGCTTGATTTTTTGTTGCCAGGCGTTATATATAAACCAGATAGTTTTATTCCTTCAAAAGAATACAGGCGAAGCGGGCTCTTCCGGAGACGGTATGATGCATTTGAAGGAGAAGATTATATCCAGGGCGTTTACAAAGATGTGAAATTTCATTGCTCGGAAATTTCTGCCAGTTTTAATAAAGCAAATAATGTTGATCATTCAATTTTTGAAGGACTTTTTTTTGTTGCATCCATCAGTCCTGTCTTCCAGTCAGCCACCTATCTCTGGCCGAGTGGTGAGGAACAGGTAAGCAGTATAGCGCATGAACATTATCGTTATTATGCCATCCCCGAAGTAAAGCAAATAATAACGGGTAATAAAACTTTCGACCAATATTATTCAGTTTATTCTTCCAGCAAAGATGAAGCGTCGTACCTGTTGGGTGGCGATCTCATGCCTTTACTGGTTAAATACAGGAGGCAGATAAAAATGCCTGTCTCCCTATCTTTTGTTACAGGAAAATGTTATGTTGCTATTCCGCTGGAAAAAAGCTTATTTGAACCCAATAAAAAAGATCCGGGGGATAAAGAAACCATCAAGGAATATTTTTTTTCCGGCCTGCTCATCCTGAGCATTATCAACCAACTTCACTTATCGCGGCTCACCTGATATTAATCTAAGGCTGGTCGCAGCCAGCGGGTCATTTCATCCAGGGGCATATTTTTTCTTTTGGTATAATTGGCGAGTTGGTCCTGGCCTATTTTACCTACTCCAAAATATTTACTTTCAGAATTTGCAAAGTACCAACCACAAACAGATGATGCGGGATACATAGCCAGCGATTCTGTAAGCGTAATACCGGTATTTTCTTTACCACCCAGGAGTTTGAAGAGTTTATTTTTTTCTGTATGATCCGGGCAGGCAGGGTAGCCGGGTGCCGGGCGGATGCCCAAATATTTTTCTTTTATTAATTCATTTGTATCCAGGGTTTCATCTTTTGCATATCCCCAATATTCTTTTCGGGTGCGCTCATGCAGCAGCTCCGCAAAAGCTTCTGCCAGCCTGTCTGCCAGGGCCTGCAGGATTATTTTGTTATAATCATCCTGGTCGGCTTCAAATTTTTTGATGTGAGCTTCTATACCTTCTATAGTTACAGAAAAGGCCCCGATGTAATCTTCCTCTACCAGGAAATCCGCCAGGGAAATATTGGGCTGGCCGGCTGTTTTTTTCATTTGCTGGCGCAAAAATTCCAGTGATATTTTTTCATTATGCTCAACTTCTATAGAATCGGGCGCAGTTTTTTTCGTTTTCCAAAAGCCGATCGCACCACGGGGCTGCAACCATTTTTCTTTAATAATTTTTGCCAGTAATTGCTTCGCATCTGCAAATAAAGCCGTGGCCTGTTCGCCTATTTTTTCATCTGTAAGTATCTGCGGAAATTTGCCATGCAATTCCCAGGCAATAAAGAAAGGCTGCCAGTCTATATACTTTGCAATTTCATCCAGGCTGGTATCTTTAATTTCTTTTGCTCCTAAAAAATTAGGTTCAGAAGGCTTACACGCGGCATCGTGCAAACGAAAATTATTTTGCTGGGCAGTGGAAAAATCAACTAATATTTTCTGGCTTTTCTTATTGCCAAAATCTTCCCGCAATTTTACATATTCACCTTTAATATTATCCAGGAAACCGGGTTTGGTCTCTTTATTTAACAGGTTACCCGCTACCGTTACACTACGGCTGGCATCCAACACATGTACAATGCCATTATCATATTCCGGCGCAATTCTTACCGCAGTATGCATACGTGAGGTAGTGGCCCCACCTATCATGAGCGGAAGAGAAAATTCCCGCCTTTTCATTTCATGGGCAACGTGCACCATTTCATCCAGCGAAGGCGTTATCAAACCACTTAAGCCTATGATATCTACTTTTTCCCGGATGGCTGTTTCCAGTATTTTTTCTGCCGAAACCATTACCCCTAAATCAATAATATCGTACCCGTTGCAACCCAGTACCACACCCACAATATTTTTACCTATATCATGAACATCTCCTTTAACCGTGGCAAGTAGAATCCGCCCGGCACCGTTACTGGCTTTGTCTTCATCTTTCCTGCCCGCCGCCAGGTTTTCGGCAGCGAGAATACGCTTTCCTTCTTCAATGTATGGCGTAAGGACGGCCACAGCTTTTTTCATCACGCGGGCACTTTTTACAACCTGGGGTAAAAACATTTTGCCGGCGCCAAACAAATCGCCGACGATATTCATACCATCCATGAGCGGTCCTTCAATTACATCCAAAGGTTTGGGATATTTCAGGCGTGCTTCTTCCGTATCTTCATCTATGAAATCTGTAATACCATTTACCAACGAATGGGAAATTCTTTTTTCTACATCATCATTGCGCCAGCCCAAATCTTTTATGGTAACCTTGCCTTTCGCTTTCACTGTTTCCGCAAACTGGATCAGTTTTTCCGTGGCTTCATTCTCGTCATTATTTCTATTGAGTAAAACATCTTCACAGAGTTGCTTAAGTTGGGGTTCTATCTCATCATAAATAACGAGTTGACCGGCATTCACAATGCCCATATCCATACCGGCTTTAATGGCATAATAAAGAAAGACGCTGTGAATGGCTTCCCGCACGTGATCATTACCCCGGAAAGAAAATGAAACATTGCTTACGCCACCACTTATTTTGGCCAACGGCATCATTG
>JBDSWG010000272.1:0-3049 GCA_039926825.1 Ferruginibacter sp. | reverse complement strand
GCGTTTGTATAAGTGTGTGAAGGGTTTTGACTGGTCGCAGAAGTACCGTCACCAAAGTCCCAGAACCATTCTGTGATGGAGCCACTGCCGGCCAGGCTTTCATCTGTGAAAGAAACATTCAGCGGGTAACAGCCCGTTCTTACCGGGGCAGAAAAGCCAGGTACCGGCAAGGCATAAACGGAAATATATTGTTGTTTGATAAGGGAATCTTTACCACTTGAATTTTGAACAACAAGTTTTACGGAATATTGACCGGGGTTGAAATAGGTAACGGAGGGGTTTTGCAAAAAAGAAATGGTGCCATTTCCCAGATCCCATTTCCAGGTAGTAGGATTGCCGGTAGAGGAGTCCTGGAAATTTACGAGCAGGGGAGTACAGCCGGAAACCGGGCTGGCATTGAATTTAGCTACAGGCTGGGCCCCGCAAATTATAGCAAGCGTTAAGAAAACCGTTAGCAATCCCGATCTTTCCAATATGGAAGTTAGCATCTGGTGTTATTCATTATTCTAAACTGCAAAATGATGGAAACTGGTGTATTTGTCACTAAAACCCTGCAGGGACAATAAAATTAGGCTAAAAATATTTTAAAGCCATAGTAAGTGCAAAAACCTGCTTACTTATACTTCAGTGTGGCCTTTAAATTTAAGGTTACTAAATGATGTTAGATTAATATATAGGTATACGAGAATTAACTAAAATTACATTTGACTTTCAGATATTTGTCCTAAATTTATAGACAAATGTCTAAAATTGAATATAATGGCCACGCTATCAGCAAATATTACAATCAAACTTGACAAAGAAATTTCAAATTTAGTTAAGCGTTCAACCCTTGACAAAAAGTTTAAACCAGGTAAGAAGGATATCACCTATTCAGATTTTCTCTCCAATAAAATGCTAATGATCCTCGTCATCAGGGAAGGCGTGCCATATTCCCTGTTCAATTTGATCCAGGATTTTACTCCTTTCAGTGATGATAACTGGGCAGATTTTTTAGATATTTCCACTAAATCACTGCACAGATACAAACAGACTTCAAGGAGTTTTAAATCTATTCAATCAGAAAAAATTATTGAAATGGCAGAAGTTACCCATGTGGGACTTGATGTATTTGGAGAAATGGAAAAATTTAAACTATGGTTAAACACACCAAATTTTTCCTTAGGAAATTTAAAGCCATTAGAACTTTTAAAAGATTCATACGGAAAGGAATTGGTCATAAGTGAGCTCACAAGAATTAATTACGGAATACTATCTTAATGGAAGCATTCAGGTTATCAAGAGAAAAATTTGCTTCAACATTGTCCGGTAAAGGTGCAGCACTCAAAGGAGCAAGATGGAATTCAATAGGAGTAGAACTAATATATACGGCGTCTAACAGGTCTTTGGCAATGGCTGAAGTAGCTGTACATTTTACTTTAGCTACCCTTCCAGAAGATTATGTTATGGTAACTATTTACATTCCGGAAGATGTATCCCTTCAAAAATTAAAGGTTTCTAAACTACCTGCTGATTGGAATACATTTCCGCATCCCTCAACAACGCAGGTTATAGGCGACCAGTTTGTTGCAGACAATAAATTTTGTCTTCTTCAAATTCCTTCAGCCGTAACCCAGGGAGATTTCAATTTATTGATTAATCCTAACCACCCAGATTTCAAGCGGATTAAAATTATAGCAACCGATAAATTCCCATTTGATAAAAGAATATTCAAATAAAGAAGAAATCCCAATTTTACTCCACCGTTATCTCATCTGCAAATAACCATGGCTTACTACCGGCACCGGGTAACTCTTCTGGTATTGTTCCCATGTTTTGAGCCTGCACTTTTATATAGCGTGTGGTCATATTAATGGGGAGTGCGTAAACCAGGTTTTTTTGGCCGGTTCTTTTTACTTCTCCCGGCATGAGAATAAAGTTTTTTCCGTCATTGCTGCTGTAAAAGAGTACCATTGCGGGCGCATATATCCAGCTGCCCTGCTGCTCAAAGGTGTGAAGTGAAATTGCGTTTATGCCCTGCTGTGAGCCCAGGTCAATTACAGCTTCCAAATCCTTACCGGCAAAACCCAGGAACTGCTGCGATTTTAACATGCCCGTTTCATTCTGTATACCATCTACAAGGCTAAAGCCTCCACTGCCTCCGTAGCTGGCGTTTGGTTGGGTGGTGAGCGTGATGGGCTTGCCGGTGGCCTTGTTTAGGATAAAACTTTGCCGGGCCCATTTTTCATTTCCTTTCCCATTTTCATCACTTATGGTAGCACTATAAGTTCCGGATTTATCTATTACTACCGGGGCCGTGTAAGTGTAAACCACATCCGGGCTTTTACCCTTCACATAGGTAATCACAGCATCTGGGTAGCGTGTTTTAAGTTCCCAGGCTATTCCACCTTGCGGTGAAGGAACCACGGCGGGTTGCAGGTCAAAATAGGCGGTGCTGTAACTCGTCTGCCAGAGGTCATATTTTTTCATAAGGCCCGGTAATCTTTTTTCAAAACTGTTCCAGTCCTTTTTATCTAATGGTGTCCAAAGCGCTTCAGCAAGCGCAGACATCCGCGGGAATATCATATAATCGACTTTACGGCCATTGTCCAGGTATTCTGCCCAAACGTTCCCCTGCGCACCCAAAATATATTTCTGGTCTTTAGTAGCTAGGGAGGCAGGCAAGGGGTTGTAGGCATAGACTTTTTCCAACGGATTATAATTTCCACGTGTCAGGCTGTCTTCATTCCGGGTTTGGGAATGGTCGAAGTATAGCGGTGAATCCGGCGACATCACCACGTAATGTCCCTGCCGGGCAGCATCTATTCCACCTTTTTCTCCCCGCCAGCTCATGACGGTAGCTTTTGGTGCCAGGCCACCTTCCAGTATTTCATCCCAGCCAATAATATTCCGGCCTTTGCTGTTGATATATTTTTCCATCCGGCTAATGAAATAGCTTTGCAGGCCATGTTCATCTTTCAGGTTTTCTTTCTTAATTAACTGTTGCGCATAGTCGCTGTTTTTCCATGCCGTCTTCGGCGCTTCGTCCCCGCCAATGTGAATATAGGGT
>JBDSWG010000271.1:0-8058 GCA_039926825.1 Ferruginibacter sp. | reverse complement strand
CTGCATCAACTTTGTAATTTTCCAGTCCTCCAATTAACAGTAAACGCTTTTTAAATTCATGGGCAGTAAATTTCAGGAAACTTCCTTTTGCCATTTCTTTCCCGTTTTTTTCATGTTGCTGCCAGATTAGGTGTATATGTTTTGGCATAATAACAAAACCATAAATAGTGACCAGGTTATTATCTGATAGAAATTTAAGCGAGTTTATTATTATTTGTTTTCAACTTTCCCTGATAATAGATGCTGCCAATTATTAATAGTTGCTGTCCAGAAATATATCTTATTTAAATGATTAAATGAATTACAGACTTGCATATAACAAATTTAGAGAGATACATGGGGATACGTATCATGGCGTGACATGTTAGAGATAGGAGGGGAGACATAGTTAAGTATCTTCACATATCTCTCCTGCTACTTAGAGTAAGTGGTGGGACGCACCTTAGTAAAGCATGAAAGTATCTAATGTCCCTGGACTATATATCTATAACTTCTTCGGCACATGCGCTTTTATCTCAAAAGAAATTAGCCGGCCAATAGATGGCGATCCGGCAAACTCCCGTTGTTCAGTATCAAACAGATTAGTTACGCCCATTCCAACAGATACCATGTCATTCATTTTATATCCTGCGCCTAAATCAAGTGTAGTAAACCCACCCAAAGGGCCCCAGTCAAAATTTTTAATATAATTACCCACCTTACCTCTACTCCCTTTTCCTGCTGCTGTACTTATCTGGTTGCCGCTATAAAAATCATATTGCTGAACGAAGCGGGCGGAGACATTTATAAAGATTTTTTGTTTACATAAATTTTGAAAACTTAATATAGCTGCGCCCCTGTTCTTAGGTGAATTCAGATTTTTTTCATCTGCAAGCACTTTCCCATCTTTATTCGCATCATTATCTATATTGCCTTTAGTAATGTCGGACCCGATCCATGAATACCTGAGCGCCAGGTTTACAATTTTATTGAAAGAATAACTTAGGCCCAAATCAAGGCCATAAACTTTCACATTGCCATAATTAAAAATGGTTAGAAAAGAAGCATTCTTTAGGGTATCGTTTACAACCTGCCCGGCAAAAAATGGATTATGACTTACATTTTTGTCTCCCACATTTAATGCTCTCCCTCCAACGGATATCGAAGGGCTGAAAAAGTTTTTACTGAGACCATTGAAATAACTAATATCTACGAATAATTTTTTTGCAACGGTTCCTTTATAGCCTAATTCCCAGGTACTAACTTCTTCAGGTTTTAACGGTAATGTGGTCCTCCGGGATGTCGGGTCACTAAATTTCGAATTATTTGGTATGTAGGTAATGCCCTCGCCATTGCCAAAAAAAATTCCGAATGTACTGGCGTACTGGTAAAGGACACTCGGCATGGAATAAGCCTTGCCCCATGTAACTCTCAAATTTCCATCCCCCATTCCTTTTACCAAACCTAGTTTTGGCGAAAAGAAGTTTCCAAAATTGCTATGATTATCCCATCTTCCGGCACCAACAAATCTAAATCTATATGGAAGTGATTTTTCAAGTTGCAATACTGCTCCATATTGTGTTACATATATTCTTTGAAAACTATCAACAAGGGTGATACCATATGCACGGGGTTTATCTTTCTGGTAAGATAAGCCTGCAACTAAAAATAATCCTGCCTTATTAAAGGTATAATTATACTGGGCCTCTGTATTTAGCCTTCCTGGATTTTCCTTAAGCGTATTGCCATATCGAAGTGCATTTATTCTGGCCGAGTCCGGCGGAAGCCTTCTGTTGGGACCTGCAGTGGCAGTGCTATGCGTCCTGTTCCAGTAATCTCTTGTATAAGCACCAATATTGAATGAAGTGCCAAAACCCGCCCAGGCATTATACAGCGTTACAAAAAAATGCGGCGAATTAAACCTGCCTTGCACAAAACTATTGGTTACTCCTGTAAACTGGTTGCGCCCGCCGGTGTTTGTATTAAGACTATTGTTATCGCTTCCGCCTGTTGAAATGATTATGTCCGCCTTAGGGTTTATACTATAGTAGACATGTGCTTCCCCACGGATATGCCTGAAATTAAAATCAATATTATCTTCCGGTATGGCAACTGCAGGACCAAAAACACCACCGGGTCCACCACCGGCGTAAATACTGTCATAAAACTCAAACTCTTTCCCAACGGCATATTCACCAGTTAACTTATAAGCCCATTTGTTATTTATTTTTGTTGCCTGCCGTATGCGGCCGCTAAACTGGTATTGGTTACCTGCACTTAATGATACAGTTGTTCCCTGGAATTTTCTTGGGTCTTTTGTAATAAAGTTGATGAGTGCATTATGTACATTCGGGCCATACAAAGCGGTTTGGGGCCCTAACACTATTTCAATTCTTTCGATATCTTCTTTCACCACAGAATAATTATTACCCATCATCAGGCTACCGCTGAGTGGGTTCATACTGTTTCTTCCATCAACCATCTGGAAAATTTTATTATTGAATGCATTATTAAGTCCCCTTGCATTAATGGAAACAACATCAACACCCGGACGACTAAATTCAACGCCTTGGACATTCGATAACAGTTCAAAAACATTAGAACCGCTAAACTGTTCAAGATCTTTTTTATTTATTACCTGTATGGATGCCGGTGCATCGGTAATTTTTTCAGGTCGCCTGGATGCTGATACGACAATTTCGTTTCCCATCCTGCTATCCAAAGCCAATGCTACGTTTACTCCAGGTGTAACACCATTTGTGATGTCTGCAGTTATTTCAGCAGTCTCATAGCCCACATAAGAAACCTGTAGTATAATTTTTCCTGCAGTTATTTTTTGTAAAATAAAATACCCTTCATTGTTTGTTATGGATGACTTCAGCGTTCCTTTAATATTAACCGTTGCGCCAGGCAAAGGATTATTTGTTTGCCCGTCCCTAACCTGGCCACTGACGGAACCGCCCTGTGAAAAAACTGGTGTCTGAAACACAAAAAGCAATAAGGGCATTAATAATTTTCTCATTAAATGTTTATTTTGCTTTGACAAAAAATTAGTGACTTCCGGATCCATTCTATTTTAATTCCCTTGTAGGTTCAAAAAACTATTTCGATATATTTTTCCGATAGGTAATTCCTTATTCCCAATCTCAACGGTTTCAGCAGTGAAGGATTTTAATTTGTGTAAGGAAATGATATAGCAACGATGTATGCGTATAAACTGGCTCTCCGATAACATTGCCTCTACAGATGCGATAGTTTGCCGGGTGATGATAAATCCTTTTTCAAAATACACTTTTACATAATCTTTATCGCTTTCAATGTAAAGTATATCATCCAGCACCACTTTTTGCATTTTACGATCTATTCTTAAATATATAAATGATGGGGCTGCTTTTTTTTCTTCTATTGCAACATGCATTTCCACTTCCTGGAGCTTGAGAGGAAATGCTTTATTCACTGCTCTTAAAAACCGATCAAAGCGGATAGGCTTTAATAAATAATCGGTAACGTCTAATTCAAACCCTTCATGAGCAAACTCTTTATGTGCTGTGGTAAAGATGATTTTTGGAACATTTCGTAAACTCCGTACGAAATCAGTACCGCTTAATTGCGGCATTTTAATATCCAGGAAAATCGTATCAACAGGCTGTTCCTGTAAAAAGATGGTGGCTTCAATTGCATTGCCAAATTCACCAACCAATTCCAGCGTTGGAATTTTTTGGATGTATCTCTTGATCACATTTCTTGCCATCGGCTCATCATCCACAATAATGCATCTTACCTTTATATGGTTCCCTTTAAGCATAAACAATATTTTGTTCAGGTTGTGTAAGTGTATCAAGCTGCTCCTGGCTTTCAATTCTTAATAATTCCACCCGCAGGTCAACTACAAAAACTTCTTCATCTTCCCTTATCTGAAGATCGTATTTGTCTTTATATAATAAATTGAGTCGTTGACGAACATTATTGATTCCAATGCCGGCTTTATTTCGGTCCTTATCCTGTAAAAGATCTTTCCCATTCATCAGTTTCATCACAAGGGTTTTGTCCTTTAATTCTACCGTTAAATTTATCCATGGAGATTGCAGCATATTACTTGTTCCATGTTTAAAGCAATTCTCAACGAATGGAAGTAATAGTAGTGGGGCAATATAAATATCCTCAGTTTTATCTGGCTTTAGCACATGCACATCCAATTTGTTTCCATACCGTATTTTTTCCAGGCTAATATACTCACTTACCATCAGCAGTTCCTGCTTTAAGGGAACCAATGATTTTTGCCCTTCATATAAAATATAGCGAAGCATATCCGAAAGCCCCATAATCATTTGAGAGCCTTTGGGTGATTCGGCTTGTGTTTGCGAAAAGATATTATTTAGCGTGTTGAATAAAAAATGAGGATGCACCTGTGCCCTAAGAATCTGCAGTTGGGCTTCTATATTTTCTTTTTGTAATTGCTGAATTTTTAAATTCTTTACATAAAAATGTTTAAACAGCTTTATGCCAACTGCGATTGATGCACCGGTGAGGGAACCTTGCAGTGCAGATAAATAACCCAATTTTATTTTTAGCCAACCAGAAACCCCATGAAACAACTCAACGGTTGATGGCTGGTAAATGGCCTTATGCCAGGGTATTGCAATAAGCAAGAAGGCATTAACGGATACCGTAAGAAATAACAGCACAATAGCCCACAGCGCTGCCTGAAAGTATTTGCCAGTGAATATATAACGGGGTAATAAAAAATAAAGCAATGGGTAAACAAGTGTTGCCTGGGGCAGAAGCATAAAAAATCCCTGCGCAATAGACTGAAGCAGGTTAGGAAAATGTTTTGTACTTTCTAAATACATTGGATTGAATTCACGTACAATGCCAAAATAAAGACCCCAAAATAACCAGAACAGCAAATGCCGCCCAATACGATATTTACGTTCTTCAGAAAAAATCAGTTTATAGTCAATAATGAAGTGCATCTTAAACTTCTC
This sequence comes from Ferruginibacter sp., assembly GCA_039926825.1. Taxonomy (GTDB): domain Bacteria; phylum Bacteroidota; class Bacteroidia; order Chitinophagales; family Chitinophagaceae; genus Ferruginibacter. The sequence goes on along the minus strand of JBDSWG010000271.1, from coordinate 3,094 downwards.
TTGCTTTGTGATTTATAATTGGTATTCGTCAGCTATATGCCATATTTAATAGAGACGGTGAATGCCCATTGTCCTCCACCTGTTTTTGAACGCTTATCAATTTAATCCACAGGTCTACAATAAAAACTTCTTTGTCTTCTCTTATCTGCAAGGCGTATTGGTTTTTATATAATAAGTCAAGTCTTTGTTTCACATTCTTAATACCTATCCCCGTTTTGTTATTTTGATTGCCGGTCAACGGCTCTTTTCCGTTCATAAGTTTCATCACCAGCCGGGTATCTTTCATTTCAATTGTTAGATTAACCCACGGATTTTGAAGCATATTGCTGGTTCCATGTTTGAAACAGTTTTCAACAAACGGGAGCAAGACCAGGGGAGCGATATAAATATCGTTTACTTTTTGAGGGGTTGATATATGTATCTCCAGTTTATTTCCATAACGAATTTTTTCCAGGTCAATGTATTCTTTTATCATTAGCAGTTCCTGCTGTAACGGAACCAGGGGTTTTTGGCCTTCGTATAAAATATACCGTAGCGTATCCGAAAGCCCCATAATCATTCTAGATCCTTTTGGTGATTCGGTTTGTGTTTGAGAAAAAATATTGTTGAGTGTATTAAATAAAAAATGCGGATGCACTTGTGCTCTCAAGATCTGTAATTGTGCCGCTATATTTTCTTTCAGTAGAAGCTGGATGCGATGGTTTTTTAAATAATAATGCTTGAACAATTTAAAACTGGCTGCAAGTGCAGCACAGGTTAATGCGCCAAGCATGGTGTTTACATAAGCCAGCGATATTTTAGCCCAAAAATCTTTTGATGCGCCTCCAATTGCCGGAGGAAATAATTTAAAGTTGGCTGAAATATAAACAGCCTTATGCCAGGGTATCGCAATAAGCAGGGTGGTACTAAGGGTTGCAGTAAGCACTGAAAACACGAGGACCCAAAAAAATGCCTTGTAGTATTTACCTGTGAATATAAAACGGGGTAGTATAAAATAAAGCAGCGGGTAAACTAACACTACCTGCGGTAATACTAAAAAAAAAGTCTCAATCATGGTTTTAAACCCGTTAGCAAATTGCCCTGTATTCTTATATGCAATTGGGTTTAATTCCCGTACTAAACCAAAATACAAACCCCAAAAAAACCAGAATAGCAAATGTCGCCTGAAACGATATTTTTTTTCGTCAGAAAAAATCAATTTACTATCAGGGAAAGGTGACATGCTGTTTTAAAAATAGATCTTTTTCATATAAATTTTGTGGAAAAAGAGACTATACAAGCTTTTATCACGACAAACTAATTTTATCGTAGATGAAAGTGACTTTTTATTTTTCACCGGGCAGAACTTAGTAAAAAGGCTTTCCATTCCTTTAAAAAGCACGTTTGCCGCATTAAAAAAAATCCAGGTTTGCAAAAAAATAGTTTTGAGGCATTGATTAATTTCTTCATCTTAAAAACAATTTTATGCAACAGTATTTAAAACTTTTAGCTGCGAATCTCAGCCTTCTGTGTATTATTCTTAGTTCCTGCCAGAAAGATGCAAAAGAGATGCTTTATGAAAAATCAGGAACAGCTTCCCTGCAAGGCAAACAACCACTGGACCCCGGTTTTGCAAAGAATGATATGGTGATGTACTGGAACGATAAGGTGGCTACCGTTCTCAGTGGGCCTATTAATCAACCCACCCGTACCCGCTATTTCGCTATGATTCAAATAGCCGTACATGATGCCTTGAACAATATTAAACCCAAATATCAGCGCTATGCTTTAACGAATGAAAGAGAGCAATTTGCTTCACCGGATGCCGCAGTTGCCAGCGCAGCCTATTGGGGCATTATAGGGTTAAACAGGCAGGTAGGTTTTCCGGTTGACACATGGTACAATGAAAGTTTGGCAACTATCCCGGATGGAGAAAGTAAAGAGCTGGGAAAAACTTTAGGTAAACATGCTGCAGAAGCTATTATTGCTAATCGTGCGAATGATGGATTTTCACAAACTATTCTTGTATCATTTACTCCTCCTAATGGTACCAACCCAGGTGAATACAGGTCAACGCTTACGGCAGTAAATTATGTGCCCACAACATCACTGTTCCCATTTAGACTACTTCATAACTGGGGTACCGTAACGAGGCCATATGTTATTGAGGGTAATGCGCAGTTTCGCCCTGCAGGGCCTTATGCAGTTAACTCCAATGAATACACGAGTGACTTTAATGAAGTAAAAATAAAAGGGGGAAGAGTTGGTGGTATCCGCAGTGCGGAGGAAGAAAAAATCGCTAAATTCTATAGTGAAAACAGGCCATCTATTTTATGGAACAATTTTGTAAGAAAGGCTATTGATAACAAAAAACTCGATGCGTGGAAAACTGCCAGGCTTTTTGCATTGATTCATGTGTGCATGGCAGAAAGTATAAATTCAGTTTTCAATGCCGGGTATTATTATTATTCCTGGAGGCCTGAAACAGCAATTCGCCTGGCTGCTAATGATGGTAACGTGAATACAGAAGCGGACCCGGCATGGCTGCCTTTTCTTTCAGAAACGCCCACTTCAGCAACACCCTTAGTGCCCGGATACCCAAATGGATTTGCTGCTTATGCCGGCACATCTGCTGAAATATTACGATTGTTTTTTAACTCCGATGAAACTTCAATCTACATCACCACCACTTCAACAAATCCTGCTGTACCTGACCCAAAGCCCAGTTTTCATTACTCAAGCTTTTCCCAGGCAGCAAGAGATAATTCACTTAGCATGATCTATTCCGGTTGGGATTTTAGAAAGTCGGCGTTGGATGGAGAAGCCATGGGAAGACAAATTGCAGATTATGTGTACACGCATCATTTCCTGGAAGAATAATTTAGTGATAAAATTTCTCCGCCTTGGTACGTGTCTACTCGTTCCTCTTAATACTAATCCATTTTTGCCAGTTTCATAAAACCTGGCTGAAGAAAAAAAACATGAAATATCTTAGAAAGGTACGTGGGGACACGTACCATGGCGTGAGTTTAGAGTTTACCTGTTTTCTTATACCTCATTTAGAAGGTGAAGAGCCAAGGCACGTGTCTTCACGTACCTTTGAGCCCTAGTAATT
>JBDSWG010000270.1:0-4858 GCA_039926825.1 Ferruginibacter sp. | reverse complement strand
CAGGGTTGAGTTTTGCCGCGGCTTCTTGTGCCAGGTTAATATCTGCTTTCATTTTTTGGAGAACGGAATCTGCTTTACTTTCTGCATGAAAATAAACACCAAGATTTGTCAACAGCATTTCTGCACTATCTATCGTGGATGCGCCAGTGAAAGCTTTCACTTTAAGGCCGGCATTTGTAATTTGCGGCAGCACATTTTCCGGCCCGATGTCATTGCTGTGAATGACTAAATCTGGTGTCATACTAATGATGCTTTCCGGGCTCAGGGCACGATGATAACCCACTGTTTCCAGTTTCTTAGCACTGTCAGGGTAAGTGCTGCTGAGATCTACCGCCACAATATCGTGTCCTTTGCCAATGGCAAATAACATTTCTGTAAGGTGCTTGCTCAGGCAAACAATGCGCATATTCCTCACCGTTTCATCGTTCTTATTTCCAAAGCGGCCGCAGCCAGATAAACATGTAATAACTAAAACTGCCAGGGCAATATTTTTTTTCATATTGGAAAAATAAAAAGCGGTAACCGAAGTTACCGCCAGGTATTAAAAATTATATTTTAGATTTATACCGCCATACCAGTTTGCATTTAGCGGTGCCGGAATGTACGCATCCGGCAGTTGATTAATAAAAACCATATACGGGTATTGTGTACTGGTAATATTATCAACTCCTGCAAAAGCATCGAGGTCAAAATGACGGCTAAGGTTGCTGCGAAATCCTAATTTTCCATTTATAGTATTAAAACTTTTGGATAAATATTTACTGTCCGAAGTTATGGGTAACCCATCGCGGTAAGAATACAAAACATTTCCATAAAAGCCATATTTGAAAGCAAAATCCACACCGGCATTAAAAGTAATTTTTGAAACACCTGCTACAGGTTTGCCGCTATAGTCTACAGTTACAACACTATCCTTATTGCCTACCGTTGTTTTTCCCACAGACTGGAAGCGGAATTCTTCATATTTAAAATCTGAATAAGCAAAATTTGCAAACGGGCTAACATTAGATACAATACCGGTTGAAGTTTTAACGGGCGTGAACCGTAAAGCTGCTTCAATCCCTTTATGATCCTGTTTTCCACCATTTACGACGTAACTATATAAGGTGGCTGTGTTATTTGGATTGGGCACGGCAACAGTTGTTATTTTATTTGTGAATATAGCGTTGAATAAGGCTAACTGGTAATTTAAACGTTCATTAAACAGCACACCTTTAGAACCTATTTCAAATTGATTTCCTTCTTCCGGTTTGAGGGCACCGTTAATGCGGGAACTTATGGGGTTAGTACCTCCTGCAGGTGTCGTTATAAAGAAGTAAGAACTTACGGGTGCTTTGTAACCTTTGCTATACGCGGCATATATTGAGAATTCCTTGTTGAAAACTTTATTTAAAGCCAGGTGTGGAGACAGCATATTCTTATAGGTAGTATCCAGGTTACTCGGGCGTGTAGCCGTTGCCGTATTAAACCTGTCTTCCAGGGCAATTTTCATATTGCTCCAGCCCAGGCCGGCGGTGATGGAAAAATCCTTTGGCAGCCCTAATGTCCATTCCGTAAACGCAGATGTTGTTGAAGTGCGGGAAAGGTTATTGGATGTGGCTGAGTTTATAACCCAATACGGATCTCCTGGCACCCACTGGTGCGAAGCAGCTGACGTATCTAATGGATTTTTCTTCATATTGTAGCCAATCGTATTGGCCCTCTGCCCCTGTGTTTCCACCCCTGTAATGCCACCAAGGCTAATATTTCCATAACTAAACTTTGTATCAAACGTGGAGCGCAGGCCATAGTTAATCGGCGCTTTATCCGTCCAGCCACCGGCAGAACTTACATTACTGCTGAGGCCTGTGCCAAATACAGTTGTTGTATTGCTGATATTATTTGTGAAGGCATAAGTATGGCCCAGGCCGGCACGGAAACTGATGACTTCGCTATGAGCATTATTCTTCAGGTAATTTGGATTACCGGTATAATCTTTTGCTGCATATTGTTCCAGGGTCAGTTCGCCGGCTCTCTGGTCGTAACTATTGCTATATCCGGTGTAAAAATTGAAACTCTGCTTTGTACTGGTGCGAAAATCCCCGGCAATATTTACAAAATCTTTTTCCGATTTTGAATGAATCATAAAACCATCAGATTGCTGGTGACCATAATTAATTAACAGGCTGGAATTTTCTTTGCCCATTGAAAAGCTTGTCGTGTACCTACGTAGGCCATAATTTCCAACCAGGATCTGTTGACCGAGTGAAGTTTTTCCTTTCTCAGGTTGAATTGTTTTTAGATTTACCACACCGGCAATAGCGAGGCCATACAATGTTCCGGCCGGCCCTTTTGTTATTTCCACATTTCCAATAGATCCAAAATCAATATCGTCCAGCAAGGTCATGCCTTCGGCATCAGTAAGGGGTATGCCATTGAGATAAACTTTATAACCCTGTCCATCAAAATTACTGCTAACGCCACGGGTTCCACGGGAGCCGTTCCCATATCCACGTATATTAAATTGCTGCCCGGCAGATACGGTGCGCCTGTTCATGGAAACGCCGGGTACATTTGCATTAATTGCATCGCTCAGGAATAGGCCGGTACCTCTTTTTATTTCCATCTCTCGCAGTTTGGTGATGGACGCAGGTTGATATAGCAAAGATTTATTTTGTGCTGAAGTGGCCGTGATTTCTACGGTATTCAAATTATAACCCCGCGGAAAAAGTTGTATGGACAGCGGTGTGGAGCAGTCTTTAATATTATCCTGCCAGTTTTCGTAGCCCACATAGCTAACGGTGAGGCGAACATGCTGGTTGCAGGAGGTAGAAAAGTTGCCATTGTTGTCTGTAGTGGCCAGGTTCTTACCACCTGAAGAAATGGTTGCGCCACTTAATGGCAAATTAGTAGCCTCATCTGTAACCCGCCCTGTCAGCTGGCTGTAGCTGTTAAAAGAAAGGCATATGCCTGCAATAAATATTGCTATAAAAATTTTCATAAACTTTTTTTTGATAAATAAAATAAGTAGCCTGCAGGTAATAGGCAAGCTTTAATAAAAACGAGAATTATCAAACCAAAGCCGGAGGAGGTTTAGGAATTTCCAAAGCAAATGCAAGTGGTAAATTTTGCGCAGGCGGCAATAAACGGGATTTTAGAACAATAAAATTATGAGTAAGAGAAATTACTCCAGAGGAACAGGTAAAGAGTTTGTCCAAAGACTTTTCTACAATAAGACTTTTTTGTTGCTGGCTGCCCGCGGCATTTTTTTTAATATTTTCTTCTTTATGATCAGCCAGGCATTTTATGATAACCATGTCATCCTGCATTTCCACAGTCGCAATATCATATTGCCGGCCCCCTATTAAAATTTCATGACCATCATCAGTAAAATGTAGTGATGCGTATTCTGCTTTGGTATAATAAAAAGCTTCCAAAGAATTTTTTTCATGAATGGCTTCCGCAATTTTTTCCCGCATTTGCAGGCGATTTACCATCATTGCCAGCCGGTCTGCGTTACAGCAGATTAAAAAGGCAAGTAAAAACAGTATTGCAGTAGTTTTTCTCAAGCGAGGCAAAGCTAATTATAATATCATTTCAAATACAAACACAGTATATAATATAAAAAAAGCACGGGGACAGAAAAATCCTCATTTGAACTACAAGTTGAAATTATTATTACCCTTATATTTAGCATCTCAATCACAAAAAACTAATATCATGAAATTTAAATTTCACCTTCTGCTGGGCGCTCTTTTAACTGGAGCCGCAGTGCAGGCGCAGGATGTAGTAATAGCCCGTAACCCCGATGTCATTACGGGCCGGCTGGTAAAAAGCATTTCGTCTTTAAAAAATTATGATGCAAAGCCATTGAATAATAATGTGAAAGTGCGTGACCTGGAGGGTATAATCGGGAAGGATGAAGAATTTGAGGAAGGGGATGCACCCAACTTTGGTTCCCCTATAAATACTGACCAGGCTTTACAAAAAAATTATACAAACAATAGCCTGGCACCGAATGCTGCCACGCTTAATGCTAATTTTCCGGGAATTGGTTACAAGCCTTTGAACCCGCCAGACCCAAGCATGTGCGTGGGAACCAATCACGTAATACAAATGGTAAATGGTAGCTCGGGAGCATTACTAAAGGTATTTAATAAGACTGGGGGACAGGTGGTTGCAGAGAAATACCTGGATGCTATAACTGGTAAAGGTGGCCTGGGGGATCCCATTTGTATTTACGACCAGTTAGCCAATCGGTATGTGCTGACGGAATTTGCTAACAAGCCGGAAACTGGTACCGAAGGTTTGATTATAGCTGTTTCTCAAAGCGGAGATCCTTCCGGCGGGTGGAATACTTATTTCTTCAGTACAGGGAATACATTTCCGGATTATCCTAAATTTGCAGTTTGGACAGATGCTTATTATGCAACAACAAATGATTTTGCAAATGGAAGTACCTATGCCGGTTCTTCTGTTTATGCCTTTGACAGAGCCGCTATGATTGCAGGTAATGCCACGGCCAGCATGCAGCGATTTACCCTGGGTACCGCCAACAAGCACTTTTCTATGAGCCCGGTTTGCCTGGAAGGAAGTGCTTTACCTCCTGCAGGTACTGGCGGCCTGATAGCATATATGTTTGATGATTCCTGGACTTCTACTACTGCAGACAGGGACAGTATAGGTTTATATGAATTTAAAGTGAATTTCAGTAATGCTTCGCAAACAGTAATTACTAATAAATCTTCTCTTGCCACAGCCGCCTTTACATCTTCGATATGTACAACAACCCGCGGGCAATGTATTACGCAACCTGGCACTTCTACCAAGCTGGAAGCACTTCAACAGAAAATAATGAATCAACCGGTATACCGCAGTT
>JBDSWG010000269.1:0-12396 GCA_039926825.1 Ferruginibacter sp. | reverse complement strand
CCCCTTCAAAAGATTGCAAGGCAGCTTCCCGACCTTCAAATTTTTGAATAAGCGCCTGTGCGTCACCGTAATCTTTTCCGGCACCCAGGCGAAACACAATTTCCTTGGTTTCTTCTTCCTCCAGCGTGATGCTTACCTGCAAAGCAGCACAGGGATCCAGGGCAGCCCCGGTTTTTCCGGAGAGGCGTGCACGCTCCATGGATTCAGGATGGGCCAGGGTACCATTACGGCCAATAAACTCCGTCCTGTCCGTTGTAAAAGTGCGGGTCAAATCATCTACATCAAAAAAAGCTACGCGGTCGTGGAAGTCTGCATTATAGGCATTCCGGGCCAGTATGGCACCACTGCGGCTATCTATCTCCGTTATAGTGTGCCTCAGGTTTTTTGCCCGGTTATCTCCTAATACCCACTCCACATAGCCCGTTAATGTAAGCTTACGGGTACGGCCAGACGTATTTTTAATATTTAGCACCATAAATTTAACCGGGGCTTCTTTATCAATAAAAACCGTGTATTCTGATTGAATTCCGTCTTCAATATGTTTGAATTTGCTGAAGCCAAAACCATGATGTGTTACATAGCTACCCTGGCTTACACATGGCAAAGCTACCGGCGACCAGAATTTTCCGCTTTCTTCATCCCTGATGTACATGGCTTCACCACGCAGGTCGGTTACCGGATCATTATTCCATGGCGTCAGGCGCAGAGAGTGAGCATTTTCCACCCAGGTATAAGATTGCCCGCTCTCGGATACGATGCTACCAAACTGCGGATTGCCAAGCACATTTATCCAGGGGGCCGGAGTTGGTTTTCCGGGCCGGGTAATGATGATGTATTCGTTACCGTTTTCGCTAAAACCACCATAACCATTATACAATTGAACAGTCTTCGGCATCTGTGCAGATACTTCTTCCACTGGCTGCTGTGAGGTGTAAAACTTCGTCGGGGAAAATGCAGGAATGGATGTTTTGATATTCATCCGCTTATTCAACTGTTCTTCCAGTGTTCCCTCCCTGTCAGACAATACAATATGTGCAACCGTCTGGAACAAAATCCTGTCTTCATTATTCACCTGGTCAGAAGATTTTATGAAAATGCCACCGGGCTGATCTTTTAAGTTTGCACTTACCCCGGGCGCAACGAGGCTGTGCAACCTATCCTGTAGTTCCTGCCGGTAACCGCCAGGATCTTCATTAAAGACAACGAGATCCACCACAAGCCCTTTAAGCCTCCAGTAAGCATGCGCCTTTACAAGTTGTTTTACCAGGTCTATATTAGTGGAGTCTTCAATCTGAACCAGTACTATTGGCAGGTCTCCAGAGATTGCATAAGCCCAAAGCCCCGACTGGCCTCGGTTATTTTTTAAGATGACAGAAGGCTCTGTACGGGTGCTGGCATTGGAATAAATAAGGGGTGCTGCAAGCCTGTTATACAATTGAGCTTCGGCTTCACTGGCATTGAGTTGACGTAAAATTACCTGGCTGTGTGTCCACGAAAGTTCCAGTCCGCGGTTAGCAATATTCCTGTCCTGGTATTTGTCTACCAGCAAAGAACAACCTTCTTTCGTCTCTGCTATACCGTTAATGAAATCTACAATTATAGTTTCCATTGACTCTACAACAAGCCTGGCCCGGATGGAAATAACCGGGTCCAGTACAGAACCACTGGTATTGCTCAGCCTGGCCCCAGGCTCCATTGCAGCCGGTCGATGTATGGTGTTGCCCCGGCCTATAAATTTATTCCTGTCTGTCTCATATTCTACTTCTTGCAGATCTTTTCCACGGGCATTAACAAGATGAAACATCCAGGGATTTTTTTCACTATCAGACCGCGGGCGCCGGGTGCAAAGAATGGCCTTACGGTTATTTTGAATTTCTGTTTGTACAAAAAGATTACTGAAGGCCGGATGAGCAATGTCAGCATTCTGTTCTGCCAACACCACTTCTGCATAACTAGTCAGCTCTATATTACGCTGCTTGCGGGAGCGGTTGGTAATATGAATTCGCTTCAATTCAATATCATCTTCCGGGGAAACAATAATTTCTGTGTGCACTTCCAGGTTATGTTCCCGGCGCCTGTATTCAGCACGGCCCTGGGAGAATACAGCTTCATAATGTTCACCTTCTGCCAGCATAGGCTGAAACGCAGCCGACCAGGCAATGTTAGTGTCCACATCACGTATATAACAAAAGCTGCCCCAGTCATCACAGGTAGCATCCTCACGCCAGCGGGTAAGCGCAATATGATTCCAACGGCTGTAACCACCCCCGGCATTAGTTACCATCACATGGTAGCGTCCGTTAGAGAGCAGTTGTACCTCGGGAACCGGTGTATTCGGTGTATTAATTACCCGCATAGCTTCCATTCCCGTGGATTGTATACTTACATCTGAGGCGTGCACGGAAGGCGAATAATAAGTACTGATGCGGGGAATTCTTTCCTGCAATAAGAGCATGGCAGATTTAATCTGTGAATCCTGTACAAACCTGTCTTGCATGAGTTTATCTTTCAGCAGGAAATGGAGAGACATCAGGCTCATTCCCTGATGATGCGCCATGTAAGATTTTATCAACTGGTAAGGTTGCCTTCGCTGCAGCCTGGATGTTGTATAATCTATCGCTTCATAAAAACCGAGGTTTCCCTCGAAGCCTTCTTTACGCATTTCTGCCAGGTTATCATAAGCCGCTTCGGGGTTTACCATCAGCGCCATAATTGTAGCGTAGGGTGCAATTACCAAATCTTCCCCAAGGCCCCGCTTGAAGCCAATACCGGGGACGCCTAATGCTTTGTATTGATAATTCAACTGAGCATCTACCATATTATAGGCAGATTCTGAGATACCCCAGGGGACACCTCTTTTGCGCCCATAATCCATCTGTTTCTGTATGACTGATTTATAGGTCTGGCCTATCAGTGTATTTTCATAACTCGGCATCACCAACAGGGGCATAAGGTATTCAAACATAGAACCACTCCAGGAAAGTAGGATAGGAGAGTTACCAATACTGGTCAGTTGCCTGCCCAGGGAAAACCAGTTTTGCTGTGGTAATTTATTTTGCGAAATCGCTACAAAACTTGCCAGCCTTGCTTCTGAGGCCAGTAGGTCATAATAACTGTTATCTTTCCTGTGTTCTTCTGCATTATAACCAATGGATAAAAGATTTTGGGTTTTATCATATAAAAAATCCCATTCTTTTTCTGAAAGTACTTTACAACGCTGTATGAGTTGGGTAAGGCGCAATAAAACTTCTTTTGCCTGCCGTGCAGATAGGGCAATGGCATCCCGGTAATTATTTAACCAGGTATTTTCTTCGTCTGTATTATCTTCCTGGTAGGCTACTACAATCTTTTGTAAAAGCAATTCTTCTATCCGTGTCAACTGACTCACACTTGGTACTTCTGCAAGGTCAGGAACGAGGTGCCCAAACTTTGCCGGCACCGGGGTTAATTTAACCCAGGGAAAATATTGTTCCATACTTTCTAAAGCCTCACGGAGTTGTATGTCCGCTTTTTCGGCCCAGGCCTGGCTGTCATCATTTATGGGTATCAGGAGTTCATCCTGTATCCGGGAGAAAGAAGCCTCAAGGCCCAGGAGATAATGGTAAAGCCCCGGCAGGTCATTCATTTGAGATGGGTATGTTTCCCTGATGTCTTCAATGAATTTTCCTAATATATTCCCGGAATTGTGAGATTCTTTTAATAACTCCAATACATCAGTAATGCCTTCAAAAAGATTTGGACGCAAGAGGTTCTGGTTGGCAAGAGATAATAAACCCTGCCGCAGCGTTATGATGTGGCCTGCCATATTACCGCTATCTACTGTAGATACATAACGGGGGTATAAGGGCTGCAAACTTATGTTGTCATACCAATTATAAAGATGACCCCGGAATTTTTTCATATTCATAAGGGTATTGAGTGTATTTCCTGTTTTTTCGAGGAAGCCACTAAGGTTTATAAAACCGAAATCATAAGCCCCTAAGATAGATAACAGGTATAGCCCAATATTAGTGGGGGAAGTGCGGTGCGCTGTGCGTACAACTGGTTCTTCCTGGTGGTTATCTGGTGGAAGCCAGTTGCCCTCTTCTGTAACATATTTTTCGAAGAACGCCCATATTTTCCGACTGAGTTTACGCAGGTAAAGTACCTGAAAATGGCCTAATTCTGACACCTGGCGGGTAGCAGGTTTACTCATGTACCAGGCGAGAAAAGGAGCTGCTATCCAGGCAAATAAAATGATGGGCGCCAGGAATACGGCATATATAAAACTTGTAAAAAGATAAATTAAAATACCCAGGCCAAGAACAGGATTGATCCACATTTTTCTAAAAGCATACGCCAGGGAAGAAACCGGAATATTGCTGTTGTGTGACGGGTTCCATTTCAATAGATTTCTTTGACTAATGTAGACCCGCCATAAAGTAACCAGTATCGCATTTAAATTTCTCAATGCTTCGTAGGGAAGAAAAATCAGTGATATGGATTGTTGAAAAAAATAATCTTTAAAACCACTGAAGGAAAACGAAACATGTTGATGAAAAGAAACATCGAGTGGCTTATGAATGAATTGCCAGAATAAATTCAGGATACCGGGTAAATAGAAAACCAATAACACGGCACCCGTCCAGGCATCGGGCATGTAACTCACACACCAGCCAAATAATAACATGAGTAATAAAGCCACGGGCACAAAACTGCGCCGCATATTATCCGCAATTTTCCAAATGGAAAGTAAAGAAAGCGGGTTGCCGTGTAAGCGTTTATCCATTCCCGGTACTAACGGTAAGGACCAGGCCGCAATTTGCCAGTCACCACGTATCCACCGGTGGCGGCGCTGCATATCTGCGAAGTAGCTTGTGGGATAGAATTCGTACAGTTGAATATCCGTTACCAACCCGGCACGGGCATAAGCGCCTTCCAGCAGATCATGGCTCAGGATGCGGTTATCGGGCAATTGATGTTCCAGCGCTTCTTCAAAACTTTTTATGCTATAAATTCCTTTTCCAATAAATGAACCTTCCCGGAATAAATCCTGGTACACATCGGAGATAGCTTTCGTATAAGGATCTGTGCCGGGTACATTTCCATGTATGCGGGCATAAAAGCTGCTGTCTTCGTCGGGCAAACTATTAGACACACGCGGTTGGAGAATGCTATAACCTTCTGTTACTCTTTTTTTAGTGGGATTATAAACAGCTTCATTTAAAGGGTGGGCCATGGTAGCCACCAGTTTATATGCACAGTCCTTTGGCAACAGGGTATCTGTATCCAGTGTGATTATATATTTTGCATTACGGTAAATAACGGGATCTCCGACAATAGTGGAAAATGCTGTTTCCTCTCCTTTTAATATTAAGGTATTTAAGTCTCCTAGTTTACCACGCTTTCTTTCCCGTCCAATCCATTTTTTTTCTTTCGCATTAAACATTCGTGGCCGGTGAAACAGCATAAATTTTTCATCCTGGCCAAAGCCATATTTTTTATTAAGGTCTTTAATTTTTGCTATGGCAAATTTCACCAGTTCTTCATCTCCTTCTTCCACAGGAGTAGCAGCATCTTTAAAGTCTGTCAGCAATGCAAAAGAAATATTCTCTTCCCTGTTGCCCAGGAACCGTACCTCGAGATCCTCCGCCAGGTGATTTATAGTACCGGCATTGCTGATTATCGTAGGAATAACCACCATTACTGCATGGTCATCCGGAATGCCTTTGGAGAAATCCATTTTTGGTAAAAGAGATGGATGACTTAATACATTGGCAAACCAATTCACAATGGTAAGGGAGAGTTGGGAAAAAGCAAGGAAACTTATTACTGCTGCTACATAAAACAGCCAGTAGTATGGGTCTGCGAGGCCGGCCATCCAAAGAAATGTAAAAGTAAATGCCAGCGTTAATATGATTATGGACCCCACATAAATAAGCAAAGGATTTTTGCCGGCTATACGCCGCCATTGTAAATGAAAAGGATATTTTACTGTAGCTTTTTTTTCTAATGCCGGCACACCTGCACCAATAAGATAATAACCGATATGTTTTTGCTTTTCAGATTCCCCTTTATATTGCTTTGCAAAATTGATCGCTTCCTGGCTCACTTCCCATTCCGTAAGTGTACTGTATTTCGAAATTTTTTCTACTGCATGCCGGTATTCATCCCGGGTAGAAAAATCAAGCGCTTCATAAATATCATCCTGCTTTAGCGTGTTGTCTATAAAAGATAAACCTTCCACAAAACTCCTCCAGTCTGTGCTGCCTAAAAACCTCAGGCTACCTATCGTATTACTGATAGACACCTGCGTAGCTGCCTGCTGTTGATTCTCTAATTGTACCTGTTGCAATATTGTCTGGCCTTCTTCATAAAGACGCTGTTCAATCCAGTTTAGTGCCAGCACCATGGAACTGCCTTTCTCCTGTAACCTTCTTGTAAGTTCTGCAATAAATGATGTTTCCATGGGTGGATTACTCCTTGCCATGTCAGCAATCACAAGAACCAGATCTTTTGGTTGGGTCTCTGTTGCCTTCCACATAGCATCTGCCCAGGTGCCGGCGAGATTCTTTTGTGTACTGTCTTTGGATATCTGGAGAGATAAGCGGCGCAGGTTCTCCAGCAAAGCCAGGCGAAGCATTATTGGGAGTGCCCAAAGTTCGCCTATGCGTAGGTGTTGTATAGATTGATAACTTTTTAGAAAACCACGCAGCACGTGAATATTTACGTGCCCGTCACTGTGTGAAATAATTTCAACTGCAATATCATAAATACGTGGCAGGCCGGAGGAGGATGTATTGGACAATTGTGGCAGGCCCATACTATAACCTTTGGGTAAATGCTTTTTAGCCGTATAGATTTGTTCTTCTACGAGATAAAAATTATCTAACAACCATTCCGCTGCCGGTGAAACCCGCTTGCTTATTTTAACCTGCCCCGTCAATTCATTGAAAACTTCCAGCAAAACCGATTCATTTTCTGCGAGTCTTTTCAGTAATTGTTCAGCCGTAGCTTTAGGCCTTAATTTGTGCCGCTTCGCCAGGGCAATAGCATGCTGGTTTAGTTGGTAACTGGTATACAAATCCCGGCGAAAAGGTTGTTTATCTTCCGGTCCTATTTCGTCCGGAATAAACTGCCGGGCAGTGTTCTTTAATTTTTTACGAAGTTGCATAAAGCTGTCTCCCAGCTTGTCAAAAAGTTGAGAGGATGCTTTGTTCCTTTGAGGAGACTTCATATTTCCGGGGGTGAAATTTTAGAAAGAAAAGGTTACAGTCGAAATAATTGTTGAAAGCAGAATAGTATATTTTTCATTTTATTATAAGGACTAATTACTCAAACGTGATTTTGGCAATACCGGGCCATACCGAAGCCGCGAAGAATAAATGCGTTTACCCGGATATAAAATATCATGAGCAGTTTCATAACCTTCATCTGCAGAGCGTGCTATGCGGTAATGTGTTGATTTTTGTCGATATGCCCAGACAAGCAAGGCAGAGGCAGTTAATGCAAAAACTCCAACTGCCACATATACTGATTTCTTCATGTGCTATTTTTAAGTATTGAATAGATACAAAAAATGATCCATCTGCAACCTATAAATTTGAATATGAACATTATATGTTGCATTTTAGATCCTTATTGCTGCTATACATGATTGCTGTTTTATTAAATTCCAGGTCCGGTAAAGGTAAAGCCATAGCCGTAGGAGAACAAATTGCCCTGGAACTTAGCCTGCGAAAGGTACGTCATAAACTGTTTTCAACATGGCCGGAGAGCCTGGAATTATTTACTGAAGCCTGGATTGTCGGGGGAGATGGAACAATTAATTATTACCTGAATAAATACCGGGATACCCGTTTACCTGTTGCATTATTCCCTGCGGGCACCGGTAATGATTTTGCCCGGATGCTTTATGGCAGCATGGACATTGTGCAGCAAATTACACATGTGCTGCAGGCTCCACCCCGCCTTACGGATGTGGGTAGCTGTAATGCAATGCTTTATATAAACAGTGCCGGGCTGGGTTTTGATGGGGAAGTGCTTAAATCAATGCAAAGCATAAGGCGGCTGGGTGGTAAAGCAGGCTACATGCTTGCTGTTATTAAAAACATTTTTAGTTTCAGGGAAATTTCATTTAAAATTTTTGCCGGTAGTAAAACATGGAAAGGAAAATTTCTCCTGGTCGCCATAAACAATTCGAAAACTACCGGCGGGGGAATACAGGTGAGTCCCAATGCATCCCTTGAAGATGGTTTATTGGACCTGGTTTTATGTGACGGGCTTTCCACCCTCAAAAGATTGAAATATTTGCCTGTTATAGAAAAGGGAAAACACCTTGGCCTTCCATTTATACATTATTTCCAGGAGAAGGACTTTATAATTGAATCTTCCAAAGAACTATCCGGTCAAATTGATGGAGAAATAATTTATGGTAATCACTTTATTTTTAAATGTCTGCCGGCATACCTGCGGGTTAAATATTAATGGTTCCTGAATGTACCGGGATTACATCCATTTTTTCCATCTCCTGACATTTTTGCACACTTATCCATTGGCATAATGATTGTCAACCTTTTAATGAAAAAAAAATTTATACAACATGGCTAAAATAATAGGAATTGATTTAGGCACAACCAACAGTTGTGTTGCAGTTATGGAAGGAAACGAACCCGTGGTCATTGCAAATGATGAGGGTCGTCGTACGACACCGTCAGTAGTGGCTTTTCTTAAAAATGGAGAGCGCAAAGTAGGAGATCCGGCAAAAAGGCAGGCGATTACTAATCCACAGAATACCATTAGCAGCGTTAAGCGTTTTATGGGCCGCAGGTTCGATGAGGTTACTGAAGAAAGCTCACATTGGAGTTATAAAGTAGTAAAAGGTGACAATAATACCGTTCGTATTGACATAGATGGCAGAATGTATACACCCCAGGAAATTAGTGCTATGGTGTTGCAGAAAATGAAAAAGACTGCAGAAGATTACCTGGGCCAGGAGATTAATGAAGCGGTTATTACAGTACCCGCTTATTTCAATGATGCCCAGCGCCAGGCAACTAAAGAAGCCGGTGAAATTGCCGGGTTGAATGTTCGCCGTATCGTGAACGAGCCTACAGCAGCAGCGCTTGCTTATGGACTTGATAAAAAAGGACAGGATCAGAAAATTGCTGTGTTCGATTTAGGTGGTGGAACATTTGATATTTCTGTATTAGAATTAGGAGATGGTGTATTTGAAGTAAAAAGTACAAATGGCGATACGCACCTTGGTGGTGATGATTTTGATAAGGTAATTATGGATTGGCTGGCAGATGAATTTAAGTCTGAAGAAGCCATTGATTTGCGTAAAGATCCTATGGCATTACAGCGCTTGAAAGATGCGGCTGAAAAAGCTAAAGTTGAATTATCATCTTCTTCTGAAACTGAAATTAATCTTCCATATGTAACGGCTGTTGATGGTGTTCCAAAGCACTTAGTTAAGAAACTAACAAGGGCGAAATTCGAATCACTTGCAGATAAATTATTTGAGCGTTGCCTGAAACCTTGCGAAGCTGCATTGAAAGATGCCGGTATGAAAACTTCAGAAATTGATGAAGTAATTCTTGTAGGTGGTAGTACACGTATTCCTAAGGTGCAGGAAATTGTAGAAAAGTTTTTTGGTAAAAAGCCACATAAAGGTGTTAACCCGGATGAAGTAGTTGCAATAGGTGCTGCCATACAGGGTGCGGTGCTTACCGGAGAAGTGAAAGA
Source organism: Ferruginibacter sp. (assembly GCA_039926825.1). GTDB lineage: Bacteria > Bacteroidota > Bacteroidia > Chitinophagales > Chitinophagaceae > Ferruginibacter. The sequence continues at coordinate 2,670 of JBDSWG010000269.1, read as the reverse complement.
TGTGTTGCTTCTTGATGTTACACCGCTCAGCCTTGGCATTGAAACCATGGGTGGTGTGATGACGCGTTTGATTGATAGTAATACTACTATTCCTACCAAGAAGTCTGAAACTTTCAGTACGGCTTCAGACAATCAGCCAGGCGTACAAATACATGTATTGCAGGGGGAGCGCCCAATGTCTACTCAGAACAAGAGCCTGGGAATGTTTAACCTGGATGGTATTCCACCGGCACCACGAGGTGTGCCGCAGGTAGAAGTTACTTTTGATATAGATGCCAATGGTATTCTGCATGTAAGTGCTAAAGATAAAGGTACCGGTAAAGAACAAAAGATAAGGATAGAAGCCGGAAGTGGCCTGAGCAAAGAAGAGATTGAAAAAATGAAGAATGAAGCCAAGGCAAATGAAGCCTCGGATAAAGTTGAAAAGGAAAAAGTAGAAAAAGTAAACCAGGCAGATAGCCTCATATTCCAGACGGAAAAGCAGATAAAAGAATATGGCGAAAAAATTCCGGCTGAGAAAAAAACGTCTATTGAGCAAGGCCTGGAGAAACTGAAAGAAGCGCACAAGTCCCAGGATTTAGGCCTGATAGATACTGCTACAACTGAGCTTAATGCAGCCTGGGCCTCCGCCAGTGAAGACATGTATAAGTCCACACAGGAGGGTGCTGCCGGAGCAGAAGGTGCAACGGAAGGCGATGCAGCTAATGCTGGTACAGAAGATGCCGGTGGTGAAAATGTAACGGATGCAGAATTTGAAGAAGTAAAGTAATTCTGTTTATAAATAATAAAATGGCTGTTTCACGAAATTGAAACAGCCATTTTTATGTAAAATATGAAAGGTTTACCAGGTAATATTTATACTATATACGCTCTATTTAAAAGGGTTGTATATACTTATTCGTTCAATGAAGCGTTATATAACTGCAAACCACTAAAAAACCACTATGATTAAAATTATTGGCATTATTGTAATCGCAGGCTTGCTCGTATCCTGTTCCCGTTCTGTAACCCCGCAGGAGGCGGCTTCTCATAATTATAGAAAATGCCGTGCTGTAAAGTAAAAAAGTTTAAATCATGAAAAATGCCCCTGACAAGGGGTTTTTTTATGGGGTAAATTTTACGTCATCAAAAAACAATATGCACAGCCAAATGGTAAGCAGTTACTTCCAGGTTTAAATGAAATTTCAGAATCAAGATCTTGAGATAATTAAATTTCTTTCCGGGTTGCAGTGTTTTCTTTATCCCGCTGCCAGGGAAATTTACCTTCTACTTCTACCTGTAAAGAAAGGCTGAGGAATGTCCGGATCAAAACTATGACGCCGAGAATTAATACTCTTTCCATAGTAGGCTCTGTAACTACTGTACCTATGATATCTCCGGCAACTAAAATTTCCAGGCCAAGCAAAATGGCTTTACCCAATTCCTGGCGCAGCAGCCGGTAGGAACGGGGCTTTATTCCTTGTGTAGAGAAAATAAAAGATATGAGAGCTATGATGGCACCTACTACGATGGTCAACACGCCCACAACCTCAATACCCCGGGCTACATAATCAATATAATACCTTACATCATTCATAAAAGGGATTCTAAAATTACAACATTTACTAACGGTAATTAATAACCGGGAATACTATTTCAGGGAAGCACCCTGTTCTATCCAACAGCGGATAATATTTCTTTCTTCTTCCGTCATATTGGTTTTATTATTTTGAGGCATTGTCTTCGTCACCACTACCCGTTGCATTATTTTATCTTTCAGCAAGGCAATGCTTTGTGGCGTTTCATAGGCTATTCCATTGGGCGGCGCTGTTATAATATCATCTGTTGGGTGAGCGGAATGGCAACTTACGCAGCGTTCATTTACTATTTTATATACTTCATTAATGCTCACATTGGGTTTGCATTCCATGGAAGGAGGCAGTGGAGCTGTTATAAAAGCCGCTGCCAACAATATGATAACAGATGCGGGTAAAACCCAAACGCTGTATTGCCCACGTTCCCTTAAGTTCAACCAATGTTTTACGCCTGCTGCCCCCAGGCTTATGATGAGTAAAACCAGCCAGGAATGCGCATTGCCATAGGTACTTGGGAAATGATTGCTAATCATCACAAATAACACCGGCAAGGTGAAATAGTTATTGTGTAAAGAACGCATACCTGCATTTTTGCCCAGTATTGGATTAAGCGGCAGGCCTTCTTTTGCAGCTTTTACCATAGCTTTCTGTGCGGGGATGATGACAAAAAAAACATTCGCTGCCATAATAGTTCCCAGCATAGCTCCAAAATGTATGAAAGCTGCCCGGCTGTTGAAAACGTGCGCATAAAACCAGGCAAAACCGGTGAGTAAAATCAAACCGGCTAACGCAAAGGCATACATGTTTTTTTTAAGCGGTGATTTACACATGAGGTCGTAAATCACCCAGCCGGCTACAAACGAACCAATACCGATACCGATGCCCTGGAACGCAGTGATATCTAAAACATTTTTATCAATGAGAAATGCAGAAGCATTAAAATAGTACACAATAAAAAGGAGGCAAAAGCCCGAAAGCCAGGTGAAATAAGCTTCATATTTAAACCAATGCAGGTGCTTCGGAATTTGTTTAGGAGCAACTTTATATTTTTCCAGGTAATAAAATCCGCCGCCATGTATGGCCCATAAATTTCCTG